>DATFVA010000368.1:0-6292 GCA_035260565.1 Ignavibacteriaceae bacterium
AAATACCCCGGGAGTATGAAGCGAAGCTTGACAGACCTCTTTTACCCGAAGACCGGGAAAAACTTCTGAAGGGCATATATCTCATCGGTACTAAAGGAAAATTTTCAAAAATAGCCGCTACGGGAAAGAATAATTATTCACAGCTAAGGGTAACTGCTGTTGAAGGCAGAAATCATTTTGTGAAAAATATGTTCGGTGCCCTGGGTTATACAGTTTTAACACTCAACAGGATCAGTTTTGCCGGTATTAAAGCTGATATAGATCAGGGGAAGTACCGGAAATTAACAAATGAAGAAATCAAGGTTATAACAGATAAATATGGTCGCTAAAATTTTTCTTGCTGCCGGATTACTGATACTCATTTCAACCGGCATACATGCTCAGGAAATAAAGCATGATACGATTCCAAAGTATTCTTTTTCCACCATACCGGAATTCTGGAGCGATATGGATGACCTGTTCAATGATCCGAATTTCAGTAATGCTCAATGGGGAGTGGTTATTCAGTCACTCGAGACAGGAGAATACTTTTATAAAAGGAATGAAAATAAATTATTTATTCCGGCTTCCGACTTAAAACTTTTTACAACTGCAGCCGGGCTCATATTGCTTGGGTCAGAGTACCGTTTCTCAACAAATGTATATTTGAACGGAAATCTTGATGGTTCTATCCTGGACGGCGACCTGGTAATCGAAGGAAGAGGCGACCCTACCATATCAGGACGGTTTTACGATAACAATATGCTCAAGGTATACGAGAATTGGGCAGATTCACTCGCTGCTTTGGGCATTGATGAGATTACAGGAAATATTATCGGCTATGATGATGATTTTGATGATAAACCTTTTGGTAAAGGCTGGCCATGGGATCTTGAAAGCTACTGGTTTGAAGCCCCCTCAGGACCTATATCTTTCAATGATAATGTGGTCAATATTAATGTTACGACTGATTCAAACAAAGCAGTTATTTCAATTATGCCGGACGTGAAATACCTGGTAGTGAGTAACAGCGTGCAGGTTGTCGACGGAGATTCAGCGAGTAATATAGACGTTTACAGGGAGAGAGGCACTAATCTCATCAATGTTTTTGGAACGATTCATATGGGAGATTCAGTCCAGACCTTTGTTACTGTAAACAATCCCACTCAGTATTCGATGGTTGTCCTTAAAAAGGTTCTTAAAGAAAAAGGCATTGAAGTAAAAGGTTATCCTATTGATATCGATGCCTCCGCAGAACCAATTTCGCTTAACCTGATAAGGAAAATATTCACTTACTATTCTCCGCCCCTTAAAGAAATTATCAAGGTCATTAACAAAAACAGTGAAAACTTTTTTGCCGAACAACTAATAAAAACAATCGGGCTTGAGGAAAAAGATTTCGGAAGCATCGATATGGGTGTTGAAGCCATGCATGATTTGCTTCAGGAAATGGGAATATATCCCGACAATATGATTATTGCAGACGGAAGCGGGCTTTCGAGACTTAACCTTGTGACCCCCAGGCAGATTGTATCATTATTAAGTTTTATGTATAAGAGTAAATATTTTATCCCGTTTTTCAATTCACTGCCGATTGCCGGAGTGGACGGAACACTAGGAAAGAGGATGAAAAATACCAAGGCTGCAGATAAAGTGCGTGCTAAAACAGGATATCTCGATGAAGTGAGGAGTCTTTCAGGCTACGCATTTACCGGTGATAATGAACCAGTGGCTTTTTCAATTATCGCGAATAATTTTCTTGTCCCCTACAAGCTTGTAGACAACCTGCAGGATCTTGTATGCATCAGGCTGGCTAATTTCAGAAGGAAATAAATATTTCCGGTAAAAAATAAATCAAACAGTAATTACTATATAATTCTTGGTCCAGGAGGAAAAGTGGATAATACTCAGCAGGATTTAAACGTATTAATTCAAAGACGATACGAAGAACTTGAACAATTAAAATCCAAAGGGATAGAACCATTTGCGTATTCTTTTGATGTTGATTCCGATTCACAATCAATCAAAGACAACTACAAAGATGATGAACAAAAGGATGTCAGTATTGCTGGAAGGATTATGGCTATCAGGAGAATGGGAAAGGCTTCATTTGCACATATCCAGGATTCTACAGGCCGGATTCAATTCTACCTTAAGAAAGACGATGTAGGGGACGATTACGATGCATTTAAACTCCTCGATATCGGGGACATTGTAGGAATAAAGGGATATGTATTTAAAACAAAAACGGGTGAAATTTCTATACATACAAAATCCTTAAAAGTTCTCTCCAAGACATTGCGGCCTCTGCCCGTTGCAAAGGAAACAATCGATGAGCAGGGCAATAAAGTTGTTCATGACCAGTTTGCCGATAAAGAATTAAGATACCGTCAGCGTTATGTTGATCTTATTGTCAACCCGCATATTAAAGACGTTTTCCTGAAAAGAAGCAGGATAATAAGTGCATTGAGAAAATACCTTGATATTAATGGATTTCTTGAGGTAGAAACACCCGTTCTTCAACCTTTATACGGTGGAGCTGCTGCCAGGCCGTTTACAACTCATCACAACACACTTGATGTTCCTTTCTATCTCAGGATAGCAGATGAATTGTACCTTAAAAGACTTATTGTAGGGGGATTCAACGGTGTTTATGAAATATCAAAGGATTTCAGAAACGAGGGGATGGACCGTACGCACAATCCTGAATTTACGATGATGGAGCTTTATGTTCCATACAAAGATTATTACTGGATGATGGACTTTGTTGAGAAGATGATACAGTTTATCTGCAGTGATGTTTTCGGAACATTCGAGTTTAATTATGAAGGGAATAAGATTGATTTTTCGGGAAGATGGAACAGGGTTTCTATGGTAGATTCTATCAAGGAAAAAACCGGGACGAATGTACTTACCGCTTCCGTTGATGAATTAAAACAAACTGCGGGGAAACTCGGTGTAGATATTAAGTCAATAGAAGGCAGAGCAAAACTGATAGATGAAATCTTCAGTGAAGCAGTTCAGCCTGAATTAATTCAGCCTACATTTGTAATGGACTATCCTATTGAACTTTCCCCGCTGGCAAAAATTCACAGAACAAAACCCGGATTAGTTGAGCGGTTTGAAGGTTATGTGGCAGGCAGGGAAATATCAAATGCATTCTCAGAACTGAACGACCCTATTGATCAAAGAAACCGGTTTGAAGGTCAGAAAAAAATGATGGAAGAGGGTGATGAAGAGGCTCACAGAATAGATGAGGATTTTATCCGTGCCCTTGAATACGGAATGCCCCCGACGGCAGGATTGGGCGTTGGGATTGACAGGCTTGTAATGCTTTTGACAGATCAGTCTTCTATAAGGGATGTGATTTTCTTTCCTCAAATGAGGCCGGAAGTTAAAGGTTAAAGATGACAAAAGGCGATCTTTATTTATTGGAAAAAATATTTGAAGTATAGCATTATAATTCCGACTTTAAATGAAGAGAAATTCCTTCCCGACCTTTTAAAGCAGCTTACCGGTCCCGAACTGACCGGATTATTTCAGACGGAAATAATTATTTCTGACGGAGGAAGCAAAGACAACACGATAAAAGCTGCCCTGGATTATGCCGATGTCATCACTGTACATACTGATGAAAAGATACAGACAATTGCGGAAGGCAGAAATAAAGGTGCTGAACTGGCCGTTGGAGAAGTGCTTATATTTTTGAACGGGGATGTGCGTGTTAAAGATCCCATAAATTTTTTCCGTTTTGTTGAGGATAATTTTACCAAACATAATTATCTTGCCATAACAGGTTATGTCTCTATATATCCGGAAGAGGCAGTTTTACTGGATAAAATTTTCCATTACTGCTACAACCATTATTTTCAGTTATTAAACAATGCCGGTATTGGAATGGGAAGAGGTGAATGTCATATTATCAGGAGAAACATTTTCAACAAGCTCGGCGGGTATAATGAGCAATATGCGGCCGGTGAGGATTTTGATTTGTACAGAAGAATAAGAAACGAAGGCAATATTTTATTTACCAGTAAAATCAGAGTGTATGAATCCCCGAGAAGGTTCCGAAAAAGAGGATATTTTACAGTGACGTGGATGTGGATTAAGAACGGCATATCTGTTTGGTTTAAAAACAAATCAGTTTCAAAAATCTGGGAGCAGGTCCGCTAAATGCGATATTTTATTGCTGTTTCTATAGTCCTGATTTTGTGCGGAGTTTTGTCCGCCCAGACGGAATACGTCCCTTCGGATAACTCTGTATACCAATTTCTTGAAAGAATGGAAACAATGCAGATCATTCCGGAATACAATTCATTTGAAATACCCAAGACAAGAAAAGAAATTTCCAGCTACCTTGAAAAGGTTATCGAATCCGAAAGCAGATTGGATGATGTTGATAAAAAGTTAATTGAAGATCTGAAAGTTGAGTTTGAATACGAGCTATCCGGAACGCTTGAAAATTCGATGAAAATTATTGACGGAGATAATTATAACTTTCTTTCGCAGAAACAAAAATATTTATATTTCTTCGATGCCCCGGAGAAAATCAACCTATTCGTTAATCTTACCGGAGAAGGAAACCTTTTATTTAAGAATGATATTCAGATGGACTCACGGTCTTCCGCTTTCCTTGGAATAATCGGAGGAGAAATACGGGGAACAGTATTAAATAAATTCGGATTATTTATAAAGGGTACTGATGGAAATGTTTTCGGAGAACGGGAAGCTGCTTATCTCAAGAATGATCTAAGGTATAACTATAAGCTAAATGAGAACCCGAAAGAAACATTTTTCGATGAGACACAGGGATATATGACTGCAGACTTTGACCTTATCCGATTTAAATATGGAAGAGATAGGATGAACATAGGATATGGTACAGATAAGATCATTTTGGGAAACGGAGTGCCTATATTCGATTATATAGGAATGGATATTAATTATAAATTTTTCAGTTATTCTTTTTTTCATGGCCAGCTCCTTGGAGATGGATATTATGCCAATGATACAGTTACCGGCGGTGTGCATGTTCTTGAATCCAAATATATGGCTTACCACAGGATAGGGTTTAACCTTTCTAAAAGTTTCAACTTCGGCGTTGGAGAAATTGTGATTTACGGAGAGAGACCGATAGATTTAAGTTATCTTAATCCTTTTACATTTTATAAGTCGATTGAGCACTCAAACCGGGACCGGGATAATGCAATGCTCTTTTTTGATGTAAATAATAAAAGTTTTAAGGGACTTAAGATATACGGCACACTTCTCATAGATGATATAACATTTGAAAAACTCGGAACAGGGTGGTGGGGCAACCAGACAATCCTTGATGCCGGGGTTAATTCGGAACTTCTATATGGAATTATACCAATGACAATAAAACTGCAGTATACCAGGATAGATCCCTATGTTTATACCCACAGGCTGATAAGAAATAATTTCACCAGTTACGGGTACAACCTGAGCTCCTTTACTCAACCGAACAGTGAATTGTTTTTAACTGAAATAAACTATAGGTTTAATAACAGGCTGCAGCTTTCCCTATCCTACGATTACAAGATTCATGGAGCGAACCCGCTAACTCCTGCTGGATCGGTCAAAGAGAATGTAGGCGGAAACCTGAATCTGGGACACCGTACGTTCGATTCTGAAACAGTAAAGTTCCTTGACGGATTTAAAGAATATTCCAGGCTGTATTCTTTCAGCCTGGTTTATGAACCTATTAACGAATATTACATTACAGCAGATATCAACTATTTGAATGAATCATTACAGACGGTTAAGAATGAGCAACTGGAAACAATACTTGCAGTGAGCATTAAATTTTAGCGGAGAAATGATGAATTTCGGTAAAATAAAAGTTCCATACCTTGTGATAATTCTGACCCTTGGCATTGTGTTAGGGACCCAGATAGAAAAAGTATTTTCTGATGATAATATGAGGGATAACATCATTAAATTTAATGATGTACTTACATACACAGAAAAATACTATGTTGAAGAAGTTGACACTCCCAAACTCGTTGAAGCCGCAATCAACGGAATGCTGGCGAAGCTCGATCCCCATTCTGTCTATATTCCTTCAAACCAGGTAGAGAATATTGAAGAATCCTTCCGGGGCGATTTTGAAGGAATCGGGATAGAGTTCCAGGTAGTTGACGATACCATTATAGTGGTTTCAGCCATTACAGGGGGTCCCAGTGAGGCCCTGGGAATAAAGTCAGGTGACCGGATTATTAAAATAAATGGTAATGATGCCATTGGTCTTTCAAATGATGAGGTAAGAAATAAATTGAGAGGCGGTGCCGGC
>DATFVA010000369.1:0-9403 GCA_035260565.1 Ignavibacteriaceae bacterium
GCAGGGTACAGGGAAGCGGGAAAAGAGAAGAAGGATACTTTTAGAATTTTGTTATAAGGTATTTTTTCTCAATTTTTCAATTTCCATTTTCTGAGATTATGAGACAATGATATGAAAAAGTTTATCCTTATAATATTACCCTTACTTTGTTCTTCCCTCACATTTCCACAGAGTCGGATAACGTGGTTTTCTTCTGATCTGAACGTCCAGCCTTTCACAGCAAATTTTATAGAACCAAGGGCCGGCTTCGCATTTGAGATGGGAGGCAAGAAGATACGTCTAGATATCAGCAGGTCGCAGGATATCTTTCTTTTGAATAATAAGAATTCATCACTTTCATTTGGTATAGATCTTTTTACTTTTACAAGGCTGCGGGCAGAAAGTGAGTTCCACTTTCCCGTTGAGGCCATAGATTATTTATTCGGTATCAACTCAGGTTATAAAATTACTAATGATAATACAGAATACGGTCTTAGATTCAGGCTCAGCCACATCAGTGCGCATTTTGTCGATGGCCAGTATGATTATAAACTTAACTTCTGGCGCAATGGAAGAACCGCAACGGTGTACACACGGGAATTCATTGAATTATTTCCTTATTACAGGTATAATGGATTAAGAGTTTATGGAGGACTAACATACCTGTTCCACAGGAAACCCCTGGATATCGGCAGAGGAATCTACCAGGCAGGATTCGATTATTATTACACTAAATTTGAAAATATTTATCCTTATGTTGCATACGACTTTAAACTGGAAAAAGTGAATAAATTTTGCGGGAATAATATTTTGACGGCGGGAGTAAAATTCGGGGATTATAAATCACGTGGATTGAGCCTTGCAATAACTTATTTTGCGGGTAAAAGCGTTCACGGAGAATATTATGATCTCAATGAATCTTACACAACAATAGGATTTAATCTCGATTTATAATGCCGGAATACTATCAGACAGACCAGACGGATATAACAGGGTACACGCAGAAGCAGAAGAAAAATTCGGTGCTTCTTCATATCGGGCTGTTTATTATTACGTTCATAACCACAACTATCGCCGGTGCCGAATGGACTACCGGAACTATGGGCCCTTATGAACTTAATCATCTTTTAATCGGACTTCCGTATTCCATAGCTATAATGTTTATTATCTCCTGTCATGAATTCGGACATTATTTTGCTGCAAGATATCACAAAGTAAATGCAACACTCCCTTATTATATTCCTTTTCCTGACATCCCGGGCTTTCTGAACTTCGGCACTATGGGTGCTGTGATCAGAACAAAGTCTCCCATCCCTTCGAAAAAAGCCATGTTCGATATCGGTGTTGCAGGTCCTATTGCCGGCTTTGTTGCCTGCCTTATAGTTTTGATCTACGGATTTATGAATGTTCCCGGACAGGATTATCTGCTTCATATCCACCCGGATTTCTTTTCTCCGGATTACGGCAAAACAGGGATTCAACTCGAATTCGGGAATACATTGCTCTTCTCCTTCTTTAAATTGTTATTCATACATCCGGGACAATTCTTCCCCCCAATGACAGAAGTGTATCACTATCCGTTTCTTTGTGTGGGCTGGTTCGGTATGTTTATTACAGCAATGAACATGATCCCCGTGGGACAGCTGGACGGCGGGCATATCGGTTATACAATGTTCGGTGCAGAATCACATTATAAGATTGCGGTTATTTCTTTCACTGTTCTCTTTGTATTCGGACTTGCCGGTCTTCTTGAAATCCTCATGGAGATTGATGTTGCCTTCGGTTGGGTTGGATGGCTGGTATGGGCGCTCATCCTGTTTTTTGTTATCAAATTAAAGCATCCGGATATTCCGGATTATAATGAACTTGATGGAAAAAGAAAATTTTTAGGGTATCTTAGTTACTTTATTCTGATAATTTCTTTTTCCCCGACGCCATTCGTGATAAGCGGGGGGATGTAATTTTACCTTGAGTGACGCTAAAATCAAACCAATATTAACTTTATGAAAAAATTCGCTCTTTTATTACTGCTTCCCGTATTATTCTGGGGATGCGAAAAAACTTACGATTCGGTTGTAAATCCGAAACAGAACAACACAATACAGGTAACCAATATTGCACGTCTTGATACAAGCAGCAATTCAACTGTTGATTCAGTTGACTACCTGACCTCAGATTCGGTACTAACTTTTGCCATCTCATTTAATTCAACAGAGCAGATCCAGTCTGTTCAATTTAATATTGTTTCGCCCGCAGGAACCCAGCTGAATTCCTCTCCCATCACACTCTATAATGATGGTGATCTTTCAGCGCACGGAGATGCTTCAGCCGGCGATACCACCTTCTCGAATAAATTCACAATGAGCAACAGTTATTTAAGTGGTGTTTATATAGTTAAATACTACGTTACCGATATTTATAACTCGTCAAATTATATCTCAGCTCAGAATTTTGTGTTCGATAACGGTAAGAATCGTTTTGCCCCGGTGCTTTCAAACCTGAATCTTCCTGATACCGTATCTATCGGACAGACATTTATATTCAGTGTTATGGCTGTAGACTCAAACGGTTATGATGATATAGAGTTGGTTTATTATGAATTGTATAAACCTGACGGCACTAAGGTCACAAATTCTCAGGGAATATCCCAGTTCCCTTTGTTTGATGATGGTGCGACTTCAACCAACGGGGATGTGACAGCAAATGACAGCACTTATACTGTATTCCTGACATTCCCTTCCGGACAGCCGACTGGCAGCTGGAGATTCGAATTCCAGGCACTGGACAGGACAAATCTTCTAAGTAATAAAATCACTCAGAATGTAGAACTTATTCAATGAAAAGTATATCCCTTTTATTATCAGTTTTCTTTCCCGTAATGCTTTTTTCTCAGTCACAGCCCTATACATATAAACTTTTAAATAGTAATGAATTAGACAAATCCCTTGCAACCGGCACTCCTCTGAGCAACAGCGTAAGTGATATTATTGCGATGGGGGATACCATATGGCTTGGAACCAGCCGCGGTGTAAGTCTGTCTACTGATAACGGTGAAAGCTGGACGAACTTTTACGGTAATGAAGCGTTCGGTTCTGAAAGCGTACCTGCAATTGCTTACGATAAATACCATCACATGATTTGGGCTTCAACCGCTCATTCAAAAGATGTCAGCGGATCTACACTCCCCGAAGGATCAGGTCTGCATTTTACAAGCGATAATGGTGCTACATGGCATTCAGTTCCTCAGCCTCTTGATGATCCCGAAGATTCGACTATTATATATGGAATAAATGATGGTGCACAGGCTCCGAAGGTGAGGGCTTTACCGGTTACCGTAGCTATTCAGAACCTTGTGTATGATATTGCTTTCACTCCTGATGCAATTTGGATTGCATCTTTTGCGGGCGGCGTAAGAAGAAGCACGGATATGGGACAAACCTGGCAGAGAATTCTTCTCCCATCTGACAGCCTGAATTCTATTAGTCCCGACGACACTATTAAATATGCATTATCCCCCTCATCCGGGAATTTCGGTCAAGGCTGGCTGAACCATCGTTTATTTTCTATTACTGCTAAAGACAGCTCAACTATTTATGTTGGTACGGCAAACGGAATAAATAAAACTACAGATGCTGATGCACAATATCCGTCATGGACAAAATACACTCATCTGAACCAGCCGAATCCTATAAGCGGAAACTTTGTTGTTGCACTTGGATATGAACAGGCCGACAGTTCTATATGGGGTGCAACCTGGAAGGCCGAAGGATATACAGAATATTACGGTGTCAGCTACTCAACCGATGACGGAGATAACTGGCAGGTCGTACTCCCTCACGAGCAGGCTCATAATTTCGGATTTAAAGGCGATCAGCCGATGGCAGCTACAGATAACGGTGTTTTCCGTTCCAGTAATTCCGGGGCAACCTGGACTCTTCCCGGTTCTATTGTAGATAGTGAAACAGGAGCCATCCTTAAAACCACGGCATTCTTTTCTGCTGCTGCATCACGCAATATCGTCTGGCTTGGCTCCGACCAGGGATTAGCAAGGTTTACCCAAACCGGCTTAATGTGGACAGGTAAATGGAAAGTTTATATTGCCGCTCCTGCTTCTAAAGAAGTTTACGCATTCCCCAATCCTTTCTCTCCCAGGATAGATTCAAAGATAATTTTTAAGTATGATACAGGCGGTAAGGATGAGAATGTAACAATCAGGGTTTTCGATTTCGGAATGAACTATTTGAAGACCGTTATTCAGAATACACCTCGTGTAATTTCTGCAACTGATTCACCTTATGATAACTGGGATGGTACAGACGACAATGGCAATATAGTTCCAAATGGCGTTTACTTTTATAGGATAGAAGTTGGATCTAATGATCCCCTGTACGGAAAAATTATAGTATTGCAGTGATCTTACGACAATACCACGATGAATGTATGGGTTGATGGATGTATAACTGTATGTGCAATGGATGGAAGATTGAATGACCTGCCTCGCCTGCAGGCGGGTTGAACTTAAACTTGAACTTAACCTGAGGTTTTGTTGAAAAAATATTTCTTAATACTGATTATATTTTCTTTTAATGTTTTACTAATTGCACAGCCGCAGTTCAGCAGGATAAGCTCTATGCCCGGAGCCTTCACCAGGATGGGATTCGGAGCCCGCGGTATCGGTATGGGCAATGCAATGACAGCTGTAACTGAAGGCAATCTTGTCTCATATTATAATCCTGCACTAAGTGTTTTCCAGGAAGGAAATTCTTTTCAGACATCATATACATTTTTATCTCTTGATAGGTCGCTGAACTTTTTATCATTTACCCGCAGGTTCGATCTCGGCGGTAAAAAGAACAGGGCGGCGGGTATAAGCGCAGGTATTATAAACAGCGGGGTAAGTAAGATTGACGGCAGAGACAACCAGGGTCTGCAGACAGGTGAACTTGCAACTTCCGAGAACCAGTTCTTCGTGGGTCTGGGAAAAAGATTTTCCGAACACCTCGCCATCGGTATCGAAGCAAAGTTTTATTATTATAAGCTCTATGAATCAATAACATCCAGCGGTGTAGGAGTTGATATTGGTGCCATCTATAAAATAAATGATCAGTGGAATACCGCTATTTCTATTACAGATGTTAACAGTGCTTATAAATGGGATACGAGTAATCTGTACGGAACTGACGGAACGGTTTCAACAAATAAGTTCCCTATACTTAAAAGACTGGCGGTCAGTTATTTTAACAGCAGTCTGGGACTCCTTGCATCTCTTGAATTTGAAAACAGCAATGCGGAAACAAATATTATTAGAGCCGGTGCTGAGTACAATATTTACGAAGGACTTTATCTGCGTGCGGGAATTGATCAATTCAACCTCAGCAACTCTGATTTTTTGCCTAAACCGGCGGCTGGATTTTCCTATTCGAGGAGTTTCGATGGTATCAGTGTAGGTGTTGATTATGCATTTATGATTGAACAGTATTCTCCCCAGGACCGTCACGTTGTTGGAATAAATGTTATTTTTTAATTAAAAGATTTCATTCTTAATCTTAAACTTAAACTTGAACTTGAACTAGAATAGATGAAAAAATTAATACTATTTCTTTTGGTCCTTACAACTTATACCTTCTCCCAATCAGCCGGGAGCACGGGCTTATCATTTCTCAAATTCGGATTCGGAGCGAAAAACATAGCTATGGGTGACGCCGGTGCAGTTTCTGCCAATGATGTCACGGCGCTGTTTTATAATCCCGCCCGTCTTGCCGGCAATGACAACACCGAAGTAATACTAATGCATAACGAATGGATCCAGGATGTAAGGAGTGAAGTACTCGGTATCTCATCTACGTTATGGGGACTGCCGGTAGCGTTAGGCTTTAATGTAACTACAGTAAGCGATATTGAAGTCCGTACGAAACCCGGTGCCGCCGACTCAAAGTTCAATGCTAATTATTTTTTCAGCAGCTTATCGACTGGCTTCGGTATTGTAAATAATATTGATTTCGGCATATCGGCGAGATATCTTTATGAAAATATACTTAATGACCAGGCTGCAGGCTGGGGATTTGATTTTGGTCTGAACTACACAACTTCAGTTGATGGATTGACTGCCTCGGCTGTTATCAGGAACGTTGGTTCCATGAATAACCTCCGGAATGAGGCAACGAAGCTTCCTTCAGAGATTCGCGTCGGTCCCGCTTATCACTTTGACCTTACCGATTCGAAGATCGGTATAACCGCAGCAGCCGAATTCCAGAAATATCTTTCGACTGATGATACTCACTTTAACCTTGGTGCTGAAGGTGTATATGATAATACTATAGCACTGCGGGCTGGTTATCAAACCGGGTATGAAACACGGGGCATCACCGGCGGTATCGGTCTTATGTGGGGAAGTTTAAGATTCGATTATGCATTCCTTCCATTCTCCTACGGATTGGGAAATTCTTCGATATTTTCACTGCAGTTCAGGTTTTAATTAGTGCCGTAGAAAATATCGGAGGAAACCAGAACTGTAATAATCACTTGATGAGAACCCGAAGCCTTATCTGAGAAAATAAACCTTAAACTATATAAGGCATTGAGATAAATATATTCTGGAAAATTCGTTTGTCATTGAATAACAAGGAGAATACGAAGAGTCCGTCTTGCTGAGATCGGTCCGTAGCTTTCCTGTTTCTATATTAAATGCAGAAATTGTATTTTTCAGTTCAAATTTTACTAATCTTAATTTAGCATCCGGAAATATGATCGAATATAAAACATATAGGAAATCAGGTTTGTCCGCTGAAGAATGGGACAATTTTATTGAAAATTCAGATAACGGAACGATATTTCATAAGCGTGAATTTCTTGCCTATCACCCTGAAGGAAGATTTGATGATGCATCAATTGTGGTTAAAAAAGATAACAAGGTGCTGGCTCTTTATACAGCAGCTGTTGTTGAAAGGGAAGGGAAGAGAGTACTCGCTTCACATCCCGGAGCTTCTTATGGAAGCTTTGTATATAATTCGGATCTCAATTTTAAAGAAGCCCACACAATGGTTGATGTGCTTTTAGATTATGCGAAGGAACTTAAGGTTGACCGAGTGCAGCTTACCCCTCCGCCTATAATTTATCAGACTAAATATTCCAATTACATTGATTTTGCCCTTGTACGCAATGGGTTCACTTACCTAAAAAGAGATGTCTCAAGTATCGTTCAGCTGGATTTCGATAAGGACGAATTGCTTTCTACCTACCGTGCGGAAGCCAGGACTGCTGTAAAGAAATCTATTAAACAGGGAGTAGAAATTGCTGAATGTGAAAAGTTTGCAGAGTATTATGAAATTCTGAAGAAGAACCTGAAGCTGAGACATAATGTATCACCCGCGCACTCGCTCGATGAGCTTATAAAGCTTAAGAAGATGTTCCCGGCAAAGATCCGTTTATGGGGTGCATTTCTGAAGGATAAGCTGATTGCCGGTGTATGTAACTTCAGTTCAAATCCGAAGGTTGTCCTTGCTTTTTATATCAGTCACGATGAAGAATACCAGGAGTACCGCGCGGTGAACCTGCTTTTCTATGAAATTATGAAAAGGTATAAAGAAGAAGGATTTCGTTTTCTTGATTTCGGAATATTCACAGTAAATATGGAACCAAACTGGGGACTGGGAAGGTTCAAGGAGAACTTCGGCGCACGAGGAATATTCAGGGATACATTAATTAAAGATATCTGATGCTGAAAATATTACATCTGGCTCCGCAGAATTATGCGGGAGTGCCATATGATTTTTTCAAAATGCATAACAGCGTTGGAGATTATTCGCACCTTGTAACATATCATCAAAATCCCATTGATTTTCCTGAGGATATTTGTCTAAAGCTGCCTCTGCCCGATTTTAATATTGCAAAAAAGTGGCGGAAAAAGAAAGCAGAGGATAGGGAGGTTAACGTTACCTCATCTCCTTTGTTCGCTTCGAAGAATACCCTGGAGAAACTGTACTTCAATGTTAATGACAGAATGAGACGCAGCAAAATTGAAGAAGCGATAGAAAAATATAAGCTTGATGAGTTTGATATTATACATTATGATGCTGGTTTGGATTTTTACCGGTATCCTTCCCAGGCTATTAAGTGGAAAAAAGCAGGGAAGAGGATAGTCTGCTGTTATTACGGCAGTGATTTACGCCTGCGGGGACTAATAAGAGAACTTGATGAGATATCCGATCTGAATATTACTTCGGAGTATGACCACCTCGCATTGAAAAAAGATCTCAATTATCTTTTTTACCCCTATGATCCCTCTGAACTTCCTGCAAAGAAGGATTCTTCAGCTGATACTGTAAGGATTGTGCATTCACCTACTAACAGAAAATATAAAGGCACCGGCCTGATTATCTCTGTGATTGAAAAAATTAAGAGCGAAAAAAAGATTGAATTTATATTATTGGAGAATAAACCAAGGGATGAAGTGCTCCAGGTAAAGTGCGGGTGTGATATCGCAATCGACCAGGTAGGCGGTTCTATGGGAGGCACAGGATACGGCAAAGCCGGACTTGAAACTCTCGCTATGGGTATAGCAACTATAACTAATATGACCGGGGAATACGCAAACTGGCTTCCTGAAAATCCATTCGTTGTAGCTAATAATGAAGACGATCTCTATAGAAAACTTTCAGAGCTTATTGAAAACACCGATCAGAGAAAACATCTCGGGGAAAAAGGAAAGAAATGGGTGGATAAATATCACGGATATAAAAGTGTTGATTCAAAATTAAAAGAATTATACAGACAGAATAATATTACCTGATGGAGAAAAAAAGCAGTCTATCCAGGGCAACTGCATGGTATACAATCGGAAACCTTTTCGTCAGGTCTGTTAGTTTCCTGCTCCTTCCCTTATATTCTAATTTAATTTCTACCGAAGAATTCGGCCGGTATTCACTGGTTATGTCGCTTTATGCTATAATTGCGGTGTTTTACCAGTCGGGATTACAGTCGGCGCTCAGCAAATATTATCTTGAGGAGGAAAACGAGAGCAGACGTAAAGAGATCTTCTCAACTATAATAAATGCAGCGGGACTTATCGGCATTACGCTTAGCATTATTATATTCATTCTCTCCGGCTGGATTGCCCTGGAGGCAACAGGAACAGCAGGGTACAGCGGACTGATCAGAATAATCTTTGCGTCACTTTTTTTTGAAACTATCACATTCATAACTTTACATCTTTTAAGGACAAAAGAATTAGCGCGGAAGGTTGTTGTTTATTCATCTTTTAGTGCGGTAGTTAATTTAATATTTAATATATATCTCGTTTATTTTTTGAAACTCGGAATCTTCGGGATAATCTGGGCCCAGCTGGTAACATCTGTTTCTCTTTTCTTTATTCTTCTGCCTTTCCTCAGGGATAGTTACATGCCTCGGATGAGAACAGATATGCTGA
>DATFVA010000370.1:0-3172 GCA_035260565.1 Ignavibacteriaceae bacterium
GTAAAAGTGATTTTATCGGGCGGGTTCCAGGTTAAAACCCGTCCCCAGTCGCACCTGAAATCGTGAGGACCTATTTCAATACAGTGACCGTTTTCCTGCTGTTCTATATAAATTTCCTGTAAAGCTTTTCCGGACCATGTAAATTCTTTAGGCCACCATTCATTGAGGCGATAGATAAAGTTTTGGAAAGCTTTTTCTTTAGATAAATTCATTTCGAATTCTTTTCTAATCTCTTCCATTTATGGTCCTCAATGATTTATTAGAGACGAAGATAATAAAAAATATTTCTAGCTGGTGGTAAGCCCGTCAATTCTGCCGGTTTTTTTCCGGCAAAGATTTAAAGATAAATTATATTATTATTCTACCAGTTAAGACCCTGGAACATCGGCGATTTCTCCCAATCTTCATCGTTTAATTCTGAACGCATCGAAATAATCGTTTCCGCATCCTGCCCGACCGGTTCCCTGAATCCCGTAGACGGGTTTTCAATTTTGTCGGCTATCATTTTGGCAGCCTTTTCAGGAGGGGTTCTGCTGTCTTCTTTGAAGAAACTTTCAAATCGTTTTTTCATCTGATCTTCAAGTTTCCTATATGCAGGAGAGGTAAAATGTTTCTGTTTTAGGGGCATATCCGTCCTGATAGATCCCGCCTCCAGCAAAATTACCTTGATCCCGAAATGTTTTAACTCAAAATGCATTGCTTCACTGATCATCGCCAGTGCAGCTTTCGCCGAAGAATAAGATCCCCCGAAAGGAGGAGCAAAACGGTCGGCCGCCGAGGAAATATTCACAATTGTTCCCTTCCCCTTCTTTCGCATTCCGGGGATAAATACTCTGCTCAGCTTCAAAGGGCCGATTACATTAGTTTCATATTCTTTTTTAATTTCTTCAACCGGTATCGACTCAATCGGGCCGGCAACCGTATAAGCGGCATTATTAATCAGGATATCAACTTCTCCATTCAGCAATGCGGCTTTACTGATCTGGTCATCTTTCGTAACATCCAGTTCTGTTTTTTTATAAACATCCATGTCCCTAATATCATCCAGGTTCCTTGAGCTTGCAATTACTTTATATCCCCTGGCATTCATTTCGAAAACCAGGGCTCTTCCCAGTCCCCTGGAAGTTCCGGTTATAAATACTGTTGACATAATTTCTCCGTTTTCAACTACATTATTTAACTTTACGGTACAACGTATTAAAAATGAACCAAAATATTTAAACATAGTTAACAATATTGGAACCGGTGTGATTCAGACACAGCTGCAGAAACCGCAGATTTAAAAGATTGAATAATTAAACGTCAACCGTATTGATTAATACTGTGCGGGGAAAGAGCATGATGTAATTTTTCCAGACCCGGCTGCCGCTTTAATGTAAATTATTACCCTGATCAATAATCCATTTTTACCTTCACCCCTCATTTTTACTTCAAATTCAGCCTTAAAAACTGGAATAATTCTTGTCTTTCAATGCTAAAACAAAAGAGAATAGAGATATGGATTGGAATACCAAGTGCATTTACCCTCTTAACCCTTCAAACCTGCAGGCATTAATGGACTATTATTTTCCCTTTTTACCCTCGGGTGATACATTTGAAATGTATGAAGAATTCAGCAAGTATAAACTGACCCTGCTGGAGATAGAGTATGCAGCAATCCGTATACTGCCTTTGGCAGATAGTATTAAAAATTTGCTCAAAGTTGAGCTGACCCAGACAGCACTTCTCGATTTCGCAATTGAAGGAATACTTCTGTTTGAATGCACCGACTATGATGCAACTCCTGAACGTTTAGAGATATTGAAAGTGATCAGAAGGAAAATGAGTATTAACCAGTCTTATGATGAAATACTGAGTATGAAAGATAGTCTACTTCATCGGGTATACTGGAATTAACAAGTTTCGGATTGACCGGATTAAGCGGATTTACAACAGTAAGAATTTGATTGACTAAAATCTATTCATCAAATTCCAGGTTTTCCTTTTTCCCTTATTTTAATGAATCCCCAGATACCAAACCCGAGACCAAGTTTCAAAGCAGCCAATCCAATTAATAAAACCGGCAGATACCAGAATATCAGCGATTGGTCAGGGTCACCCATTCTCTCGATTACAGCTTTTAGTAGATAAGTAATTGTAAGCAGCAGTCCGATTACTGCTGAGATAATGCCGAAGATTAAAGCCAGCCGGTATTTAGCAGTATCAGATTTAAAAAGCATCAGGCAGTAAATATTAAAAATAATGAATTAAATATAGGCTTTTACTCGCTTTTTAAAAAGAGAAGAAAGAGTACAAATCATTTTAAAAGGAGCATTTTCTTAACCTTAATAGTACCGCCTGCATTCAACCTGCAGAAATAGACGCCGCTTGATATAGATTTGCCGCGGTCATCTTTTCCATCCCACATCGCAGTATAAGATCCACGCCCCCTGAATTCGTTATACAGAGTCTTTACCCTTGTGCCTAATGCATCATATATATCGAGGGTAACTTTCCCCGGTTCTTTAATAATATAAGTAATATTAGTTTGTGAGTTGAAGGGGTTGGGGTAGTTCTGCATCAATCCGTATTCAAGAGGGGCTTCTGAGTTTGTAAAGTCTTCAGCACCGGTTGATAAATCGTAAAGCGATTGGATATCTGAATACGAGAGAGCATAATTATAAATCCTTATATCATCCAGCACACCGTTAAAATTATACTGGTTGTTGCCCGGAAGGACCTGTCCCATCATTAGATCAATTGTTGTAGTTAAAATCTGACCCGAGAAAGTTGAAAAGGCATCAAGTTCACCGTTTATATAGATTTCATAATCGCTCCCGTCATAGAGAACTGTGACATTATAGAGACTATCCTGAACAAGTTCAGTTTCGGAATCAAGATCTTTTGTTCCTGTATTTGTCTTTACTGTCCACCTTATATGTTTGTTCGTCAGGGAAACTTTCCACCTGTTCTCCCAGTTGCCGTGTGAAAGAGGGTACGATTCTCTTTCGAAGAACTGTTCTACTTTAATCCAGAAGTTAATGCTTACTGAATTCTGAAAGTTTAAACTTGCGCTGCTGGGAATACTTATGTAGTCATTCACCCCGTCAAACCTGTAGGCACTTGACGGATTTCCGTGCCGGTCGGGAACAAGCACAGCTCCTGACACTGTGCCGTTGTTGTTAAAACCGCT
>DATFVA010000371.1:0-4469 GCA_035260565.1 Ignavibacteriaceae bacterium
GAAATACGAATGGAAAATCATCAAAACCGTTATTGGCTGCTGAAGTATCATAACCTGTTGTGTGGCAGTTAATACAGCTTGGACCGTAATGATTGCTCAAAGTGCCGTTCAAACCTTCTTCAAAAATGGCATAATGTCCTGTATGCTGCCACTCATCCACTTTATCACCGTGACAGGTCCCGCAGGGAATCAGTCCGCCTGTGTAGCCTAAATATAAACCTGCAATAATTTTTAAAGTATCGGAAATTACAGAACCGTCTGTGAAATTTATTTTATATGTCCCCGCAGAATCCGGCTTGAATATTACCACCTGGTTTGAATCTGTAAGATTGGCTGTTGTATAAAAATGCGCATTTGAACCGGGAGGTTTCTGAATCACGTTCCATGTAGGGTTTGTTAATGCTGCACCTGTCAGACTTACCTCAATATATATAGTAGTATTTATACCCACGTTGGTTAGTCCGTTATAAGGAATAATGAACATATCAGTTGAGTCAGCTTCTACCTGCCGGGGGGAGAGACCATAGGTTTCAATGTGAGCAGATTGAGGATAGATAATAATTGTGCAGAAAGTAAGAATAAACAGTACCAATTTTTTTTTCATACTTTTCTCCCACCGACATTTAAATCAGTCGGTTTGATTAATGCGCTATCAATTAAAGCATATTGAAAATTATGAGAGACTATCTCACCTCTTCTCTTCTTCCTTGTGAATTTTGTTAAAATTTATTGAAGGTAGTGTGATCTGTATAACTGAAATGAAAGACTAAACAAAAAAGGCTGCTCATATTGAGCAGCCTTAATGTGCTTAGTTCAGATGTAGATTAACAAGAACGAATTACTTGAGTAATAACATCTTGTTGACTTTTACGAAACTGCCGGCTTCCATCCTGTAGAAATAGATTCCTGATGCAAGATTTGAAGCATTGAAGTTTGTAGTATAAGTTCCGGCATTCTGGTATCCGTTAACCAGGACAGCTACCTGTTTACCAAGTGCATCATATATAACTACTTTTACATTCGAACCTTCAGGTATCTGGTATTGTATAGTAGTTGTCGGGTTGAACGGGTTAGGATAGTTCTGTGATAAAACGAAATCTTCAGGCATATTGTCTTTTGCATAATCAACAGCAACAACTCCGCCTAAAGCTTCGATAGAGGCTTTCAGTATTCCAAATACGAACCTTGGATTGTGAACTCCCATACTTCTGTCGTCTTCAACCATAAAGTAGTTGTAAGCAGCCTGGGCCTGGGTTAATGTTACAGAAGAATCTGTAATTGAAACATTACCGTCAGCATCCTGGGGAAGTCTTTCTTTTAATTGTTCTAGCAATCCTTCGATTTCTATCTGGAGACCATTAGCAACACCATTGCCGTCAAGATCAGCTGTATTGTTTATGTAGCATTTCTTATCAGAGAAGTTTGGACCGAAATTACCGTGGCAGTCTGCACAGGCTGCTACGTTATCAACACCATCTTCCGACATTCTGAATGAGTGCGAGCCGACAAGAATTACGTTTCCGTCAGGATCAGTAGTTCCAGGAGACATATGACACCTTACACAGGCATCAACTGTAGCGGCTAAGTGCCCGGAACTTTCAATATCCTGTCCGAATGTGATAGCATTTTTACCTGAAAGTATATCAGCCTGGGGACCATGATGAGGTCCATAATGTGTACTTAAGTTTTTAAGGTAATTGTTGGTATACTCAACAGCATTCTGACGTGCTTTATGGCAATTCATACAGATTGCACCGTTTCCGGCTCCTGTTACTTCTTCGCCGTTAGTTAAAGTAACGTCCATTGTTCTTAATTGATGATTATTCTGTACACTGTGAGGGTCGTGGCAGGTAGCGCAGGTAATGGAAACTTTTTCAGTAAGGTCCTGGGTTGCAGGAGTTTTACCGTTCTTTATATAGTTTACAAAACCGGCCCCGTTATGGCACTGAACACAGCCGGCTCTTGTCTGTACTGTGCTCATTGTTGCATGGTTTGAAACTCTCCATTGTGCAGGGTAAACATGATGACCGCCGTCGTGGCAGATTGCACAGTTTTCTGCAGCAAGAGTAACTGACATTACATTGGCAGCTCCAACATGCATGCTTCCCGGTCCATGGCAGCTTTCGCATTGGATACGTGCACGCATCATTGCGTCAGGATATTGAGCAACCATGTTATCATACTGTCCGGGGAATAAAGTATCAGGGAATACAAAACCGAAATCATCAAAACCGTTGTTATCAGCATTTGCATCATTCCCTGTTGTATGGCAGCCTATACAGTTGGGGCCGTAATGGTTGCTTAAAGTACCGTTCAAACCTTCTTCAAAGATCTTATAGTGACCGGTCTGCTCCCATTGAGCAACCTTATCACTGTGGCAATCCTGGCAGGCATGATTAGGTAAAACAGGATATGAATACTGATATCCAAGGTATAGTCCTACTTTAATTACTATTGGATCAGATGATATTGAACCATCTGTAAATACTATTTTGTAGGTACCTGATTTATCAGGCGTAAATTTAACAACCTGTTCCTGGTCGGTTAAGTTTATACTTTCACCGAAGGCCGGATCAGATTCACTTGGTTGTTCTACTACAGTCCAGGTTGGATTGGTAATCGTAGCATCCGTTAATAATGCTTCCAGATATATTTGGGTATTTTCACCTACATTGGTTAAACCATTGTAGGGGCGAACAAAAATATCAGTGGAATCAGCATCAACCTGACGCGGAGATAAACCATAAGTCACAACTTTGGCAGACTGTGAATAGAGTAATACTGTGCCGAAGGCTATCATAAACAGTATCAAGGTCTTTTTCATCACTTTTCTCCCATTGGTTTAATATTGAGTTATAGTAGTTTTTAGTTTGGTTATCGAACGAATTGAATCTTCTAATTCATTTTCACTTAACGGCTTTAATCCGTAAAAGAATATTCCTACCTGGCTTACTTCTTTTCCAAGCTCGATGCCAGGATCGGAAGTGATAAAAATAATTGCCGGATCAGGATTGAATTTTTTCACGTTTTTAAGCAGATGTGCTGTGTCGGGTTTCAGAAAATCATCATCAACAATCAGTATCGAAGGATGATTCATATGGATGAATGAAATTACATCAAGCAGGTCGTTGCTTTTATTGTAAACAATAAGTTGATTCTGTCCTTTTACATCAGGTTTGTCAATCAACTTTATAAGACTGGTATCGCTGCTAACTGTAATGATTCTCATCAGCTAAGCAATATCAATGTGTATGCCATTTCAACAGTTTAAAAAGCTATGTTGGAACACCCTATTTTTTGAATAATTAATGATTATTGTAGGGTTTTTAATCAATATCAATTATTTGGTTTGCGAAATAACTTCTCTTTACTGAGAAAGAAATATCCCGCTGCGACATCAATGTCCCTATAAAACAGCCTGAAAAAGCACTTTTCTTTTTTGGCACAGTTTATAATTTATACCTTAATACCACCATAGAGTGTTGAATTTTTAAATAAACAGACGATCAGTATTGTATGATAATTGAACGAAAATATCCTCTTTTACCTAAAGCAGAATTTATGCAAATCCGACCTTTAAAAGGATTTCTTCATGAAATCCATTAAGACAAAATTTATTTTCTTTGCGTTAGTATTAATTATTCTGAGTCTCGTCTTTCCTCTATATTTTCTCATTTCGCAGTTCAGAGAGAATTTCAATCAGCGTTCTGTTATAATGCTTGAAGCTACTCTCGATCTGCTGAACTATACCATAGATAATGCTATGCTTCAGGGAGAGCAGAAGAATATCCAGGAGATGGTTGAAGAATTGGGTAAAAGGAAAGGGATGGATCACATAAGAATAATCAGTCCCGATGGTTTTGTAAAATATGCCTCCGCCAGGGATGAAATTGGAACAGGACTTCACGATATTCACGATACACTTAACCCCGATTCACTTTTGAATGATAAAATAAGTCTTCTGAATGAAAATGAGTACCACGCATTTGCTCCCATTTTGAACGGGCAAAAGTGCAGAGGCTGCCATACCCAAAATAAAATAATTGCCTACCTGGATGTGGGAGCTAACCTTACTCCCGCCGAAACAAAATTTTATACAGGAACACGGCATATGATTTTCCTGGGCATCGCAATACTTCTGATAATCGCTGCCGGTTTTTACTTTATTTTTCAGTCCTTTATCAATAAACCTCTGCAGAAACTGATCCATGCAATGCGGGAGGTTAAAAGCGGAAACCTTTCAGCACACCTTGCGGTTCAGAGGGATGATGAATTCGGAACGGTAAATCGTAATTTCAACCTGATGGTGGATAGGCTGCATGATTCACAGGAGGAAATCAGCAAATTGCACTTCCAGCAGCTGCAGCATGCCGACAGACTTATTACACTGGGTGAACTTACTTCAGAGACTGCACATGAAATCAATAATCACACAGCTATCATAATGTCCCGTGCAGATTACCTTTCAT
>DATFVA010000372.1:0-5954 GCA_035260565.1 Ignavibacteriaceae bacterium
AACGAGGTGGTTGCCTTTAATTCTATGTTGTCAATCTTCTTCCCGTTAAGGAATGTCCCGTTGCTGCTGTGCTTATCAGATATCCACCATTTTTCCCCGTCGAATATGACTTCAACGTGAACTCTGCTTACAACCCCATCATCAATTGTAATAGAACATTCTTCCGATCTTCCGATAGTGAATGTTTTTTCAAAATAAAATTCCTTTTGTACAGAATTGCCTTTTTCTATCTTAACCTTTACAATTTTATTTGAGAGGGGAGAAGATTCGCTTAGTTGTGTACTGTTCATACTGCTAACATACTTCTATTTTCATTTATTGTCAGGATTAAAACTGAGCATCATTCTGACAATAGCCGGTCCTATGGTCTGTCGCGTTTTTTTTGTAAATGAGGCTGTCAGTTTATAAGCTTTTTTCTCGTGAAAGGTGTAAACCTGATGCTGGTAAATTCTGTAGTCATCAAGAGGGTACCAGCTGAAAATAGCTTCATAAGCTTCAGCACCGTTTGTCAGTTCGGTCTCACCCTTTTTAAGGAGAGTGCATCCCTTAAGTTCTTCTTCAAGAGTTTTTATCTGCCATTCGGCATAGTCCTGAAGGTTATCAATTGTGTTTTCGTTGTCGACTGTAATAATCACATTATGCTGAATACCATCGGTTACCGGTCCTGTTATAGTATAAATAGTTTTATCCTCCCACTCCTCAAGCTGGTTGACCGTGAACCCGTTTCCCTGGAATACAACTGTTTTATCCTGCGGTGCAGCTGGCTTCGCTTCCGGCTTCGCAGACGGCTTCTGCTGCGGTGCTTTGGTTTTCTCTGTCTCTGAAGTTTCAGGAGTTTTTTCCTCCGTTTTCTCCTCAGCAGGCTGATTCTGAAACTGCCGGTAATAGTCTGGTATTTTCATTTAATATCAATCTTTTTAATTTTTTCTACCATGAAGGCATTGTCCGCCATTCAGATGCTTCAAAATCATGTCCTCTTGAAAAAATCCTTGGTTCAACACAATTCTGCAGGTAAACTCCCTTATTGTCACTTGGAACAGGAAACTCGGAATTATTGAAAGGATAACAGCATAACCAGATCTTACCATCGCTGAGGTTAGCCTGAACTCCGATATTAATTTTAATTGTATGATGATCATCTTCGGTAACTACCATTGTATTTGCCCCCGTGATCAGCCTCTCCCCGGTTTGATGAGGAGTAACTTGTGTATACACAGCTCTTGTTCTTGATGGAAAACGCAGCCTGATAGTTCCCCTGCATATTCCCGTATTGCCTGTAAATTCAGCCTTGACAACAAATAAAGCAGTATCAGGAAGAAATTTCGTGTCGATTTCAATTGCGACAACGTGTGTGTATTGATCGTACGCGTCTCTCACATTTTCAAATTTATGAAGTAAGTTCATCAATGATTTCAGCTGAATATCAACTCCTTCATCAGTATCGGTATATTGATTGAATGCTGAAACCGACCAATCTGGATGTGCCGAAGATTGATGGGGAGCTGCTCCCCATAAACAACTGTGAGCAAATTCTTCGAAGTCGGAATCGGTTGCCAGCAATGCAACAATGGAACCGACCGACCCTACAACAGCTACAGCAAGACCTGCGGGTCCCCCGAGCAGAGTACCCGTTACGGCCAGGTAGCCAAGTTCAGTCAGACCTGCGGCTATTACCATTCCATGTCCTAATGCTGCATCGTAATCTTCCATTCCTATCCGCTGGTAAAAGTCGGCAGAATGACTGCCGATATCTATAACATTTTTTACGAAACAAAATTTTACGGCGAGAGAAACAGCTTCCCTTCCTTCAGCATATTCTGCCAGTGCGTCCAGGGCAGTTGTGAATGTTCCTGATGAAATATCGCCTTTGAGAAGAGCTGCAACCTGACTTAACCTGCTAGCGAATGTAAATGCCTGGTTGACCTTTCCGATAAAAGCCCTGACCTCTGTGGATCTCTGTATATAAGGAGGAACTCTCAGAACATTTCTGCTCTCCTGGCTGAGTGAATGTTCGAACTCTCTCCAGGAGATACGTCCGCCTGAATATTCATCAACAAGGTAATAAGTTCTTGCCTGTGCAACTGCAAGTGTAATTTTTATTAAATCGTGACCTTGTAAAAGATCGTTCCAATAATCAAAGAGACTTGAATTATCAACCCAGCCGCTTTCGAAAGCAGAGTGGTAAACCATGGAAAAGGAACTTTTGTCCGGGTCTTTATCACCCGCATTTAAAAAGTATTCGGACAGCAGCATATGGTCACCCGCTATTTCTGCAAGAGGGGAGATCATTCTCAGCCAGACATACCCGTCGGAATGAATACCTAAACTGTTTGTTGTCATCAGAACTTCTTCAATCCTTGTAAGGATATCGTGGTTCAGGAAATTATATATGTTGTCTATAAAAAGACCCTTACGATAGCCATAGTTCGCATACCTGTTGAAGGCAGAATCCAGAGCAGATTGATTTAAGTCATTGCTTAAAGATGAGTCTCTTTCAGATAACTCTTTTAAAATTGTCGCAAGGATACCTTTTTTTCTTATCCTGCGGTCATATTCGCTAAGTCTTGAACCGTTGGACCGCGGGTTAATGACTTGCATGTACCTGGAGTAAAAATGAATTATTCCCGCGGTTTGGGAAATAATCCGGCCGGGATCAAAAATGACAAGCTGGAATTCTGCACCTTCAGGTAAATCCTCTGCGTGAACAGCCTGAACAAGGCAGAAACTCCTTAAGGCACTCAGGCCCCTGTCGAAAATTCCTCTTCCCAGTAATATGTTGACGGCAGTCAGAGCAGATATTTGGTAAGGGAAAGCAATAGCTCTTGTTTCGGGGAGACGGGTTCTGCTCAAATAAAATAATTCTCCGTCCCCGGTATATCCATTTACTCTTTGTATATCACCATCTACCCACCGGTAAATATTTGCTGTCCAGGAAGTTTCACTGGTATACTGAACTTCGATTAATTCATCAGGCTGTCCATGGCCTGAATCTATATAAAAATAAATCCAGCTGCCTGCTTCTGATGAAACCAGTCGTCTGAAGCTGGAAGGTATGTCGCTGTCACGATCTGCATGGAACAGGGCTCTCAGATTTTCGGGTGAGACTGAATCTATGTAGAAAAAATCCTGCGTGGACCCATTCAGCAGACAGGATATTATGGAGAGGAAACCGCTCTCAAGGTTTGAGCCCAATCTCTCATAAACAACATAGTTATAGCATACCAGTCCAACTCTGACTGAGTCGGAATATCGCGTTGTACGGCTTCCTCCGCTACGTACTCTGCTTCGGCCTTCAGTATCTACAGGTGTACACATAAAATTTCAATCGTTCGTTTTGAATTTTAAATGAATCAGAATTTCCCGATTATGGGGTCTCTTCATCATCCTGGTTAGAATCATTATCGCTATTCTCTTCAGAATCGGAAGCTGGATATTCGTCCTGCTGCCTGAAACCGGATATAAGATGATCTTCTTCCGCAGCACTTTCAGACACCTCCTGCTCCTCAATCGATCCGGCAATCTCTTTGACCTCGGTTTCTTTTACCAGGTCTTTGTATTTAATTATGCATGGACCGGGAGATAACTTTTCCACCGTCACTTTTCCCATACTGTCAAGCTTACCGGACTTTTTTGAACCGTCAGCGAAAGTAATTTCATATTCAACATCAGACATAGGGTTCCCACGGTCATCAGCAAGGCTTATCTCGACGAAATCTTTGAACTTCAGCAAACCTGAATTTTCCGATACCCCGCCGATGCTTACTCTGAAAAAATATTCTGGATTTTTGTAGCCGTTCTCTGCCTCATTGTCATCCGGAATATCGTCTGTATCTTCTACATATTGAAATTCCCATTCGGTTTTTATTTTCTGGCTTTTAACAAGAGCGGGGAATGAAACAACAAGGTCGTGTGCACCATCATCGTCGTGTTCAAATATTTCTATCGTTGTCTCAGCCCCATCGTAAGCGCCTTTTACATCGCCTGTAAGTTTCAGTATATCTCCGCGTTTGGCTTCATTTTTATCCCACTTCAGGTTTGATATCTTTATCGGCGGAAGCAGAGGAATTGTATTCGACTTTTTCTCGAGACCGTGCTTTGAAAGTTTTGCAGTAGCTGTTAACTCATCTTTCAGGTTATCGGGGATGTCAATTGTTTTCCAGAACCGGTTGCCTGTGATTTTACCCTTTACAGTACCGCCGGATTTGCCCGATTTATCTTTGATCTCAATTTTAATATCCGAATTATTCCCTACAAATGTCGTAAATACATCTACACCTATTTTACCTCCCGCAGAAGCCATATTTTTAGTAAACAGTACCTGCTCAATTGATGATTCCAGCTTTGCTTCTTTTACTTTTCCGGTCTGACCTGAAAGTTTTTCCATAATTACTTTTGAGGGCTGAGTAAATATATGCTGCCTTCAGTGGCAGCAATAATTTCGTTATTTGTATTCACAACAGGAGGCGTTGTAAGCCTTTCACCCGGGAACTGGAAGATAAATTCTCTTTCTCCTGATTCATTAAACTGCATAATATATTCGCCTTCAGAGAGTAAAAGTTTATTATCCGAAGTGACAACCGCGCCGCCTGTTTCTCCTCCCGTAAATGACTGCCACCTGAGATTTCCGTCCTCACTATAGCTGAATACACGATCGCTGAACACTAAAAATATACTGTGGTTGTATGCAACTATGGGGGGAATTGAATTCAGCTGGTTTTCAACCGGGATCTGAGTATCGACAAGCAGTTCACCTTCAGAAGAGACAACCCATAATGCAAGTTTGTGTTCTGAATTTATTATTGTCATATAAATTCTGCCGGATTCATCAAGACTCAGTGTAATGGGAGTGAATTCCCCGTCAAGTTCCGACTTTAATTTCAGATCGGTGCCTGAAATTATAATTTTGTTATTGATTGCGCAGACAAATGTATCTTTGTTTGCGGCGGCAGCTGAGTTTTCGGCAGAAAAATATGTCTGGTTCAATTCTTTGTACGAAGTAAGATTCCCGTTTTCTACCAGCGGAGGATCATCCATGGCGTAGGATTCCAGTAATACGAACCTGTTCGGAGAAGGATTGTGAGGATTTTTATTTACAATTTTATCTGCGATCAGGAAACTGCCGTTGTTCCGGTATATGAATTTCCTTTCTACATCCTCCAGGCCGTTTACCTGCATAGTGAACAATTTTTCGCGCGAAGATAATCCAACTGCTGCAATTTGCCCGAATCTGTCGGCATAATAGAAGAGTCCATGGACAGCATCGAAAATAATATCACTGTTGCCGAGGAAATCAGCGGCTTCTGATTTGCCTCCGGCATCAAGCAGCTGCCATCTGCCGGAGCCGAAAGCAATGTAATTGTCATTTGCAGTAAGTATGAAATTAGCCGGGAAGAAAGGATCGAGGGGGATCTTCCATTTTACTTCCAGCAGTTTACTGCTGACCTTAACCGGGACTCTCGAATTCAGCATTTCATTGGCAAAGGGACGCGGATAATTATTCCCGCTTTGTTCCTCTGCGAAAACAGGTAGAGGTACAAAATTTCCGGAACTTGTTATTGTCATTTTTTTAATGTTCGTTTGTTTAGAATCCTGCGCACAGATAATGAATACAGGAAGGAGAATATAAAATAATGTTTTATTAATAATTGCCAGCTTTATTTGACTCCCGGGACAGCTCTCTTAACAATAATATTTTTAACATCATCGCTCGCAGGAGTCTTTGATCCTGCTGAAAGGTTCAATCCGGCCATATCCCCGAAAAATCTCCACATTATATTGCCGAGGTTATTTCCTGAAGTTTTTACATCCAGTTTTATATGAAGCTCGTTGGCCCCCGACCATCCTGTGGTTAAATTCTTGCCTATCTTAGTTAAGAAATGTCTCGGGTGAAAGTGTTCTACATTGTTAACGTGACTAATATAATCTGCCTGGGTTGCATTGGTGGCTGTCGGCTT
>DATFVA010000373.1:0-13398 GCA_035260565.1 Ignavibacteriaceae bacterium
CGGCATAGTCCGTTCTTCTTCCGGCTCACAAGACACTTTAATAAAAAGAAGGTTACTTTCTTCGGGAAAGTAACCTTTAGAATAAAAATATTAAAGAAAGAGTTTTGTCATTTCAATAGGATCAGCTTTTTCACCTGGGTCAAAGCTTCATAACTCAGCCTGTATAAATATATCCCGCTGGCTAAGTTTTCTGCATTAAATTTCACTGTATGAATCCCTGCCTCTTCCTTTCCATTTGCAAGGGTGACAATTTCCCTGCCCAGCATATCGTAAACAATCAAAGTTACATTGCCGGATGAGGGAAGCGAATATTTTATTTCGGTAACAGGGTTAAAAGGATTAGGATAATTCTGACTGAGTGAGAACTGAAGTAGGTTATTTACATTTACTTCGATCTCACCGGAATATTTATAAGCTCCATTAAAATCAATCTGCTTCAGCCTGTAGCTGTAAGTTCCCGGGTCAACTTTATTATCAGTAAATGAATATAATTTTGGATCGATCGTTGTACCAGCTCCATTCACAAATCCTATTTTTTCCCATCCGGATTTCACCATTCCGGTTTCAGATCTCTGGATTTCAAACCCGCGGTTATTCGTCTCGGCTGCAGTCTGCCATGTCAATACGACTTTAGTCCCGGCAGCATTCGCCGTGAAAGAAATAAGTTCAACAGGAATAACACCCCCGTTTATTGTTCTGAGTATTGTACCATCAGCACCAACCGCATTCCCATGCTCTGCATCGGCAAAACAAACCCCCATTAGTGCGAAACTGTATCCGCTCGCCTGGGATGTCCAATTCTCTCCTCCATCAGTAGTACTTATAATAGTTCCGTAGCCGCCGACAGCTATTCCATGATCTGCATCAGCAAAAGAAACGCTGGTAAGGTTAACCGTTGTACCGCTTGATTGCTCCGTCCAGTTTTGCCCCCCGTCGGTTGTTCTGATTATAATCCCGGGGTCGCCTACGGCAGTTCCATGATCGGGGTCTGAAAATGAAACTTCATAAAGCAGGTACGTTGTAAACTGACTGCTCCAGCTTTGCCCCCCGTCGGTTGTTCTGAGAATTACCCCGCCGCCATAATCAAATCCTACCACAATTCCATGATCGGCATCGGTAAAGCAAAGGCCGTAAAGAGTATATGCTGTTCCGCTTGACTGCATCGTCCAGTTCTGACCGCCGTTGGTTGTCCTGATTATTGCACCGTTCGATCCAACCGCCGTCCCTGTATTATTATCAGTAAAATAAATTCCAAAAAGATAATCAGACGTTCCGCTTGACTGACTGAACCAATTCTGACCTCCATCGGTTGTTCTGACAATTACTCCGTCACTGCCCACTGCTGTTCCATAATCTGCATTCACAAGGGAAGCGGCATATAGAGTTCCGCTTACACCGCTCGACTGTACTGTCCAGTTGTCTCCCCCGTTCGTGGTTTTAAGTATAGTGCCATAATCACCAACTGCAATACCGTTATTTAAATCCGAATAGGCGATGCTGTATAGCCAATTGCTGGTTACAGACGATGACTGAAGCTGCCAGTCCTGTCCTCCGTTTGTAGTGTGAAGAATCGTACCGACTCCCCCGACCGCAGTTCCCTCGCCGGCATTCATTGATATTCCCATAAGCCACCAGGTTGTCCCGCTCGACTGCAGTACCCAGGAACTTCCGCCGTTGGTAGTTCTTAATATTATCCCGTTACTTCCGGTAATCCAGCCATTGCTCAAATCTGTAAAATATACTTTATAGAGATAATCCGATGTTCCGCTTGTGAGCGGGATCCAGTTATCTCCGTTATCAGTTGTTTTAAATACTGAGCCGTTTTCACCAACTGTCCAGCCCGTGCTTCCTATAAAGAATACAGAATATAACCATGCAGATCCTGTATACGAAGTATTCCAGTTCGTCCCTCCATTTGTAGTTTTGAGGATTATACCGGAATAACTCCAGTCACCGCCGACTGCAAACCCATTGTTTGAATCGTTAAAATGAACCCCTGAAAGGTGATTGGTGGTGCCGCTGTTCTGGGAAGACCAGGTCTGACCTCCGTCTGTAGTTTTCAGAATTGTACCAAAATCTCCGACTGCAGTGCCATTCAAGGGATCTGTGAAGCAGACTGCACTCAGTATCTGCGAAGTACCGCTTAACTGCAGCTCCCAGTTCTGACCCCCATCCGTCGTTCGCGCGATTGTGCCTTCTATGCCAACAACTGTTCCCACATCGGTATTGCTGAAGCAGACATCCCTGAGTTCGTTAGTTGTACCGCTTAGCTGTCTTACCCAGGTTTGTCCCCCGTCGGTAGTTTTGATAATTGTCCCGCTTAATCCCACAGCCATTCCGATACCGGCTGCAGGAAAAACGACATCATTGAGATCATTCCCTTGTGGTAGCGGATTCTGCCAGAACCACTGGGCACTGGTATAAACATTGAATGGGTTGATAATAAGCAAAAGCAGAATAAAACCGGAAAATTTTTTCATATCTCCTCCTGATATATATGAAAGAATGGAATCTCTCCTGACCTGACAGATCCCCAAAAGGGGAATTATTTAAGAATGAGCCCGGATAATAGGGAACAGAAGAAAGCCTGAAGTACAGGGAAGAACAGAACCGGTATCGTTCCCTGCCGCAGTATAGCTCATGTCAGCCAGGCAGACTCCTTTCTAAAATTGTTGTAAGTTTCGAAACTTTGAAAGGACAAGAAATAAAATTGTCCTTTAAACCTAATTTTTTGAGTTTTGAAATTCAAGCTTCCTAATCTAATCCGTATTAATTATTTAGTAATCAATGAGCGATATATCCTTTCATTTATTAAATGTGAAGCGGTTTATTTGTTGCGCTAACTCACCACTGAAAGTGAAAAAAAAATATAGAGGAACAAAGCTGGAATAATTTTCTATATTATATAAGTATATGATGAAAAACTTTGCAATCTGAAAGGTACATGATGACGAGCTGTGAACACATTGATGGAATTAAAACTGAACCGGCACCCCATACACCGGAAGGATGCCAGGAATGTCTGGAGTCAGGAGATGACTGGGTGCATTTAAGGTTGTGCCTGACCTGCGGACATGTAGGCTGCTGCAATAATTCCAAAAACAAACATGCAGATAAACATTTCCACAAAACAAATCATCCCGTGATAAGATCATTTGAACCCGGGGAGAGTTGGAAGTGGTGTTATATCGATGAAATTTTTGTAGAGTAACTTCCGATATAATAAAACATAACTTTATGAAGAATATCACCTGGCCGGAACTACCTTTAGAAAAATGGATAGATACGTACGATCTGCTTCACTTACTCTTCCAGGTAACGGGAAAAATAAAACTGCAGTTTGTCCCTTTTAAAAATCATTGGTGGAATATAGCTTTTTACCCGACAATCTGCGGACTATCAACTGGCATTATTCCTTATGATGAGAAAAGTTTACAGATCGATTTTGATTTTCATTCGCATAGAATTCATTTCAAATTCAGCAGCGGGAAAACCGAATCGATCCCGCTTCAAAGCGGGAGTATAAAATCATATTATAACCTGATCAAAAAGATATTAATTAACTTTGACTGCAGAATGGATATCTGGCCTGTCCCTGTAGAAATGGAATACAGGACCCCTTTTTATAATGACGAAAAACACCGTGTTTACGATCCGCTGCATGCTGAAAATTTTCAAAAGATCATTTTACAGACCAGCAGAGTTATGGAAGTTTTCAGAGGGGGATTTACTGGTAAAGCCAGTCCTGTTCATTTTTTCTGGGGATCATTCGATTTAGCAGTAACTTTTTTTTCAGGCAGGCCGGCGCCAAAACATGGAGGAGCACCGAATATAAGTAATGAGGTAATGGAGAAAGCTTATAATGCTGAACTTGCAAGCTTTGGTTTCTGGCCAGGTAAAGGGTTCGGTGAGCCCTCATTTTATTCTTATAATTATCCTGAACCGGCGGGGTATAAAGATTATAAAGTTAAACCCGGGACCGCATTTTATAATGCTGAAGTCGGTGAATTTCTTCTTCCTTACAAGGCGATACAAAAGTTAGACAAGCCTGAAGAGGAAATGTTGCTTTTTTTCATAAGCTGCTATAAAGCAGCCGAAGAAGCCGGTGACTGGAGTAAGAGTTTGAGCAATTATTAGGGAACTACCCGCCTATGTCAGGAAGAATTTGATAAATCAAATTCCTACATCACATCTTCAATTTTATCTGAGCAGATTCCCGATTAATAGAAAATAACTTCCTGATAGTTTAAATTTGCATACGGGAAAAAATTAATAAGATAAAGGAGAGAAAGTATGGCACAAAAGATATTGGTTACTTGTGCGGGGGGCAGGGTCGGATCAGAACTGGTAAAACTTCTGATTCAAAGCGAAGAAATGGTCAGGGCAGCTATGCGCGATCCTTCCAGTGCATCAAAGAAATTCAGCGGCCAGGTAGAAACTATTATGTTCGATTATGACAGGCCGGATACATTTGCACCGGCACTTGAAGAAATAGATAAAGTATTTCTAATGGTTCGTCCCGGGGATAACCATTCCGACAAAGCTGCAATACCTTTAGTGGACGAAGCAAAGAAAAAAGGAATCAGGCATATAGTAGACCTGACAGCACTCGGCGTTGAAAAGGATGAGGATTTTATGCTCAGGAAACTGGAAAAATATATTGAAGACTCGGGAATACCATTTACGCATTTACGTCCCAACTGGTTTATGCAGAATTTTAATTCCGGGCCTATGTATGCTGATATTCAGTCAACCGGAGCTTTACACCTCCCCTCCTCCGATGCAAAGATATCCTTCATTGATGTGCGGGACATAGCTGCTGCAGGATTTACAATACTTAAAGAAAACGGTCATATGAATAAAGCATACACACTGACCGGAGGCGAGTCGCTTGATCATTTCCAGGCAATTGAGATTATTTCAGAAGCATCAAAAAAGAAATTCTCATATATCCCCTTAAGCGATGAAACTGCACGTAAATCTTTAGCAGGAGCCGGTGTACCGGCAGACTTGATAGAGCGTTGGTCGGATTTTTATAGGAGAGTACGTGACGGCCATTGTGCTGCAGTTTCCGGCGACATTGCTTCTTTACTCCGCCGTTCTCCGATCACTTTCAGACAGTATGCTGAGGACTTTGCTTCTTCCTGGAATTAAGGGATTAGAATAAGCGTGATTGTGAAAGAATCAGGTGCGATGCCGTCATTCAATTGCGAAATGATGTATTTATCTTTTTGAGAATAATATTTCAAACTCTGCACCATGATTATTGTGTATAATCAGGTCCCCTCTCAATTGATGAACAAGAGAATTCACCAGGAGCATACCAAGGGATTGAACTTTTTCGATATCAAAATCGTCCGGAAATCCCCGGCCGTCATCCCTGACTTTTAGACAATATTGATCCCCGTCTACATTATGAAATTCGATAGTAATTATTCCTTCTTTTCTGCCGCGGAAAGCATGTTTAATACTATTCGATATCAATTCATTTAATATTAATCCAAGAGAAATACCTGTATCCATATTAACCTGGTTCGAATCACCAATGATTGATAGATCTATATTCATATTAATGGATGAATATGTCTTGATTAAATATTCTCCCAGTTCCTTTATATATGAAACTATATCAATACCTCCGAAATCTTTAGACCGGTATAATTTTTCGTGAAGGATAGACATAGCCCGCACCCTTGTGATGCATTCATTAATAACATTTATAGCCTGGCTGTCTAGATCGGTATTTTTCTGAAGGTTCAGCAGACTTGATATTATCTGAAGATTATTTTTTACCCGGTGATGAATTTCCTTAAGAAGAGTTTCTTTTTCTTTCAACGATGTCAATAGCCTGTGCTCTGTTCTTTTTCTCTCTGTCAAGTCAAGAACTACAGCAAGGCAGACCCTGCTGGAGAATGCCGGAAGCTCTTCCCACTGCTGACCCTGGTCAATTAGCTGAATATGCATTTCAACCGGATAGGAGGAATTGTCCTCCCTTTTTATATTATCAAAGAGGACTACCTTATCCTCTTTTCCTGCTGAAAGCAGCTTTATTTTTCTTCGCAGCGATTTTTCATCGGTCTCGCTCAGGAGAGCGGGGAAGGCAAGGTTTTTCAGTTCGGCGGAACTGAGTGAAAGATTCCGCAGTGCTTCTGCATTCGCAAAGACCAATTTCAGGTCATCTTCATTAAAAATATATATTTCACTCAGCATCCTTTCAAAAAGGCTGAATATCTTAAGCTGTTCTTTGGTCTTTTTTAACTCGGTGATATCCTGGCTGGTACCGTAAATTTTAATTACGTCTTTACTGCTGTTGGTGACTGTTCTGCCTTTTTTATTAATAAATTTAGTTCCGCCGGAGCCTGATATCCTGAAATATAAATCAAACGGTTTATTCTCTGAAATAGACTCCACTATTGCGGAGCGCACATAATTTTCATCAGAGGGGTGAATTTTCCCGAGCAGCTCCCTCGAGCTGAAGCTCTCAAGATTTTTATCGATCTCAAATATATCATAAATTTCCTCTGAGCCGCTGACTATATCCGTTAAAACATCCCATTCCCAGCTTCCGATTAGAGTAAGTTTCTGGGCATCGGAAAGTTGTATATTTCTGAACCTAAGTTCATTTGCAATTTTCTCCTTTTCTTTGATCTGGGATTGCAGCTCCTTATTTAAAGATTTAAGTTCTTTTTCTTTCAGGTAGAGCTCGCGGTTCTTCCGGAATAATTCTATGAATATCTGAACTTTCAGCCGAAGTAATTCCGGGTTTATGGGTTTGCAGATGTAGTCTATTCCGCCGCTTTTATAGCCGCTGAAGAAATTATGTTCATCGGTATCATACGCTGTTATAAAAATTATAGGTATGTGCTGCAGCCTTTCCCTTTTATAAATCATTTCCGCTGTTTCAAAGCCGTTAATTTCCGGCATGTTAACATCCAGCAGAATGAGGGAGAAATCCTGATCTTTCAAAAGTATCTTCAAAGCCTCTTTAGCGGATTCAGCCCTGATGAAGTCATAACCCTCCGACTCAAGTACAGCTTCAACCGCCAACAGATTCTCTTGTTTATCGTCAACAAGGAGAATTTTGGCAGTTTCGTTATTTAGTGTCACTGGTATAGCCATATTCTCATAATTGAAAGTAAATTTTCCAGGTTAACCGGCTTAGTAATATAATCAGAAGCCCCTGCACTGAAAGATTTTTCTCTGTCCGCTTTCATAGCCTTAGCTGTCAGGGTAATTATAGGCAGGTTTTTCTTCCCGCACTCGCTCCTTATTTTTTTTATAGTTTCATACCCATCCATTTTAGGCATCATAATATCCATAAGGATAATATCTATCTTTGTGTTTTTATTCACAATTTCAATAGCTTCCATCCCGCTTTCTGCTGTATGCACTATCATTTCATATCTTTCGAAAACACTGGTTAGAGCAAAAAGATTTCTTATATCATCATCAACAATCAGTACGCTTATCCCTTTTAATATATCTGTATTTTCCCGCAGACTCTCAACCATATTCCTGTATTCCGGTGCAAGAGATTTATGATCTATATGAAGATGTGTGATAACGTTGTCTATAAGACGGTTGTAAGAATTTCCGTTGCCGACAACTATAGAGTGGGAAATATTGCTTAAGTATCCCGACTCTTCCATAGAAAATTCTTTCTCAGAATATACTATTAAGGGAGTCAATTCAGATTTAATGCTCATAATCTTTTTAATCCAATCCTGTTTCCGGTTCCCCGAAAGTACATTATCGATAATAATACAATCAAAATTATCGAGCTCAAGTCCTGTCTGTTCAGGATTTCCGCCGTATACAGATTTAATGTTAAGATTCAATCCTTTTAAGAGATTGATCATTCTCGCAGAGTCAAGCTCATTATCCTGTATAATCAATAATTCCTTATTTTTTTTGCCGCTGTACTCAATAACATCGCCAAAAAAAGTTTCGAAGGTTTCATTGTTCAGAGGTTTCATTAAAAAATTTCTTGCACCCTTATTAAATGCTGTAGTACTGCTATCCTCACCGGAAATAACATAGACAGGGATATGCCTCAGGTTCAGATCATTTTTAATCAAGTCGAGGACTTTCCAGCCGTTTGTTTCAGGCAGATTAATATCAAGAATAATAGCCGCCGGGTTATATTTATTTATAAAAGAAAATATCTCGTTATAGCGGGAAGCTACTACGGTTTTAAGATTGAAGAGATGAGATTTTTCCAGGATTAGACCGGCAAAGTTCAAATCATCTTCAACAACAAGCAGAACTTTATCATTAGTGCCAATATTGGTTCTATCGTCTTTAATTTCATTTATAATATCATTAACCATATTTATAATTTCAGAATCACCGCTGCTTATGTTGGATGAGTCTTCTGCTGAATCGGAATTGTATTTACCGGGTATGTTTTTAATTTTCCCGGCTTTATCACTCTTACTAAGGTAGGTAAGAGGGAGATAAAGTACAAACGTACTGCCCTTGGAAGGTTCGCTGGATAAATTTATTACACCTCCCAGAAGCTCGGCAAGGCCTTTGCTTATACTAAGTCCCAGCCCCGTACCTCCATACTGCCTGCTTGTTGAACCTTCAGCCTGCTGGAAAGCTTCAAAAATAAGCTGCTGTTTATCCTTATGAATACCGATCCCCGTATCACTGATCTCGAAGCCTACGATATTATCAGAAGAAAGTCTGGCGCTGAAATTCCTGGTCTCGGCTTCCGGGGCACGGAAAACCCGGAATTTTATTTCACCTTTACTTGTAAATTTAAAAGAATTAGCGAGCAGATTTTTCAGGATCTGTTTCAATCTTTGAGAATCAGTCTCGATTGTTTCCGGCAGACTGTTATCGATCAGGATTGTATACTTGAGTTTTTTAGATTCAGATAGTGGCTTAAACGTTGTTTCAACATAGCTGCAGATCTCCTTGAATGAGACCAGGTTAATGTTGGCCGATATAACACCCGATTCAATCTTAGAAAGATCAAGAATATCATTTATCAGCTGTATAAGATCATCCCCGCAAGTGTATATCGTCCTTGCATATTTTGTTTGCTTATCCGTCAGGTTGCCATCTTTATTTTCATAGAGCTGCTGTGCAAGGATCAGCAGGCTGTTCAGAGGAGTTCTTAATTCGTGAGACATATTAGCAAGAAACTCCGATTTATATCTTGAAGCCATAGCAAGCTGTTCTGCTTTCTCTTCAAGCGATCTTCTTGCCTCCTCAACTTCATTATTCGTTTTTTCAACTTCTTCTTTCTGCTGAGCAAGTAGAAATGCTTTATCCTTTAATTCCTCGTTAGCCCGTCTTAATTCCTCCTGCTGCAGCTTTAATTCATCAGCAAGGGAGCGGGACTGTTCAAGCAATACTTCCGTTCTTGAATTAGTTTCTATCGTATTCAATACGATCCCGATACTTTCCGTCAACTGTGCGAGGAAATCCACATGTACTTTGCTGAACATGTTAAATGATGCAAGTTCAATAACAGCTTTAATATTATTTTCAAATAGCACAGGAAGGATGATTACATTCAAGGGTTTATGCACGCCAAGTCCCGACCGGATTTTTATAAAATCATCCGGCACCTGTGAAATCATTATTTTTTCCTTCTGCCGGGCGCACTGTCCGATTAAACCTTCTCCAATCGCAAATTCCTCCTGAATATCATCTACGTTACGGTCGAGCGCATAGGCAGAAAACAGTTTTAATTTGCGTTCATTCTTTTCCTCATCAGGATTAAGGATGAAGAAAGCGCCTGCATTTGCAGTAACAACCTGCACAAGTTCCGACAATATTTTTTCAGCAACAGTTTTAAGATCTTTTTGTCCCTGCAGCATCTGGTTAAACTTTGCGAGGTTTGATTTCAGCCAGTTCTGCTGCTGGTCACGGATCGTTGTCTCCTTCAGGTTCGCAATCATCTGGTTTATAGTATCCTTCAAGGCCTCAACTTCTCCTTTTGCATCCACCCGGATAGTTCTTGTTAAATCACCTTTGGTTACGGCAGATGCAACCTCAGATATTGCACGAACCTGTGTAGTGAGGTTTTCGGCAAGCTGATTAACATTTTCAGTCAGGTCTTTCCAGATACCCGAAGCTCCGGGTACGCTGGCCTGACCGCCAAGCCGGCCTTCAACTCCGACCTCTCTTGCTACTGTAGTAACCTGTTCGGCAAAAACTGCAAGTGTATCGATCATTTCATTTATTGTATCAATAAGCTGTGCTACTTCACCCAGCGCGGAGATATTAAGTTTCTGTTTTAATTTCCCTTTAGCAACGGCAGTTACTACCTGCGCGATGCTTCTGACCTGTACTGTAAGGTTCGAAGCCATCTGGTTAACATTATCTGTAAGATCCTTCCAGGTCCCGCCGACACCCTTAACATCCGCCTGCCCTCCGAGTTTACCTTCAGTTCCCACCTCACGGGCTACACGTGTTACCTCATAAGCAAAAGAGTTAAGCTGATCGACCATTGTATTGATAGTATCTTTAAGCTCGAGGATTTCACCCTTAACATCGATGGTTACCTTCTTGGACAAGTCGCCGCCAGCAACCGCTTTAGTAACTTCGGCAATATTCCTTACCTGTGCTGTAAGGTTGCTTGACATTTTATTTACACTGTCCGTAAGATCTTTCCACGTTCCTGCAACGCCCGGTACGAAGGCCTGGCCGCCAAGGTTTCCGTCTGTACCAACTTCCCGCGCAACCCTTGTAACTTCAGCAGCAAACGCACGGAGCTGATCAACCATTGTATTCAATGTTTCCTTAAGCTGAAGAATTTCGCCTCTGACATCAACAGTAATTTTCTTTGACAAATCACCATCGGCGACGGCGACTGCAACGGCAGCAATATTTCTTACCTGGTTGGTAAGATTGCTTGCCATTTGGTTTACGGAATCGGTCAGGTCTTTCCATACTCCTGCAACTCCCTGAACATTTGCCTGACCCCCGAGTTTTCCTTCTGTACCAACCTCACGAGCAACCCTGGTAACTTCTGAAGCGAACGAGTTAAGCTGTTCCACCATCGTATTTATTGTATTCTTAAGTTCAAGTATTTCTCCCCTGACTGAAACAGTAATCGTTCTAGATAAATCACCTCTTGCAACGGCGGTGGTAACTTCTGCAATATTTCTAACCTGACCGGTCAGGTTGCTTGCCATTGTATTAACACTGTCGGTAAGATCTTTCCAGGTACCGCCCACACCCTGTACATTTGCCTGTCCACCGAGTATTCCCTCGGATCCCACTTCCCGGGCCACACGAATTACCTCAGAACTGAAGGAGTTAAGCTGATCAACCATGGTATTTATCGTATCCTTTAATTCTCGGATCTCTCCTTTTACATCCACTGTAATCTTTCGTGACAAATCTCCCTTTGCAACTGCAGTAGTTACCTCAGCAATATTTCTTACCTGGTTGGTAAGGTTTGTCGCCATCTGGTTAACAGAATCCGTTAAATCTTTCCAGATACCATACACATCCTCTACAGCAGCCTGGCCGCCGAGTCTTCCCTCAGAACCCACCTCCCGGGCAACCCTTGTAACTTCTGATCCGAACGAGTTCAGCTGGTCGACCATTATATTAATAGTATTTTTAAGCTTCTGAATTTCACCCTTGGCATCAACAGTAATTTTTCTTGATAAATCTCCCTTAGCAACCGCTGTAGTAACATCTGCTATATTCCGCACCTGGTTGGTAAGGTTGCTTCCCATCTGGTTAACTGAATCTGTAAGATCCTTCCATATGCCTGCAACCCCGGGAACCTTTGCCTGCCCGCCAAGTTTCCCTTCCGTACCGACCTCAAGAGCAACCCTCGTTACTTCAGATGCGAAAGAGTTCAGCTGAACGACCATAGTGTTAATTGTATTTTTCAGTTCAAGGATTTCCCCTTTAACTGCAACAGTTATTTTCTTTGAAAGATCACCTTTAGCAACTGCTGTAGTAACATCAGCAATATTTCTGACCTGGCCGGTGAGGTTGCTTGCCATCTGGTTTACTGAGTCGGTAAGATCTTTCCAGGTTCCTGCAACATCGGGTACTTTAGCCTGACCTCCGAGTTTTCCTTCCGTTCCGACTTCAAGTGCGACTCTGGTAACTTCTGAAGAAAAAGCATTGAGCTGATCCACCATCGTATTTATAGTATTCTTCAGTTCCAGTATTTCCCCTTTTACATCAACCGTTATCTTCTTAGAAAGGTCTCCTTTAGCCACAGCAGTTGTAACATCAGCAATATTTCTAACCTGTGCTGTGAGGTTGCTGCCCATCTGGTTAACAGATTCGGTAAGATCCTTCCAAACTCCTGCAACCCCGGGCACCTTAGCCTGACCGCCGAGTTTTCCTTCAATTCCAACCTCTTTAGCAACCCTGGTCACCTCCCTCGAAAAGAGATTCAGCTGCTTAACCATGTTGTTGACTTCCTTTGCGATCTTAAGGAATTCCCCCTTAAGACGTGTACTGCGGATATCAAGAGGCATTTTCACAAGGAGATTTCCTTTAGCAACAGAACTTATTACATCAGCAATTTCAATTATGGGATAAACCAGATCAGAAATGAGCGAATTGAGGGAATTTATTCCTTCAGTCCATTTCCCTTTTTCTTTCGGAACAATAAGTTTCTCATGCAGCCTGCCCTGCTTTCCAATTGCGTGCCCTGCTTCCTTAAAATTTAAGATCATGCCTTTATTCATATCAATAATATCATTTACAGTATCATAAATTTTCCCCGTAAGGCCTTCCCTATCGATAGGAAGCCTGGTCGAAAAATTCCCGTTTTTCAGCGCTGTAAGAACTTTCAGTAATTCACGTTTATTCAGTTCATTATTTGGTACAGTTTTTTTCTGAACGGATTTTCGAGGCAGTTTTTCCTCACTTGCAGGCATTGTAAACTCCCGGCATTAATGTAATTTAAGTTTTTTGTTTTTCCCGGTTACTAGTCTTAAAAGACGAAAATACAAATGATGGGCTTTAGAGCAGTTGATATTAATCATAGATTCTGACCCAATTTCAAAAGGGCCATATTAGGGGTGTAAATAAAACAGCCGCCAGCCAGGTTAAGAATGCCATTCCTGCACCAATAATGAAATAATGTTTAAAATCATAATTACCGGGCCCCATTACAAGTATAGTACTTTCATGTGCCACCGGGGTGGCGAAAGCGCTGGAAATACAGATAGCTAAACCTACCATAAAAGGCTTCGGATCAACATGCATAATAACCGATAACTGAAAAGCCAGCGGAGCCAGTATAATTGCAGCAGCAGCATTATCAATAAATTGTGTTAAGAATACTGCAAAAAGAAAAGCAGCACCCATAACAAAGATAGGACCGCCTCCGGCAAGGGTTCTGACGGTGAACATTGCAATAGCCTCAGCAGAATGGGTTTGCTGCAGGGCGATACCAAAGGG
>DATFVA010000374.1:0-19366 GCA_035260565.1 Ignavibacteriaceae bacterium
GCTGTAAGTCCCCATGTATCTTCATCGTAACCTGTATAGTTGTGAGGGTTATCGATGCAGTAAGCTCGGTTGATAAGTGTCTGGTTCCGGTTATTTATAAAATAATTTGTATAATCATCCTTCTTGTTCCGGGGATCAAAACCAAGAAAGGAATAGTGAACAAAGAAAAGCGGACCGCCGAACGGTACGCCGACATATAGTGGTATACCATAATAGAAATTGCCGTTGATATAATTTGGACTGCTTGCCCAACCAAGGTGATATAGAGATGCAGGCACAGAGTGAGTTGGTGATGCAATAGCAAGAAGATAGGTTATCATGGTTTCATTTGGCCCCTGGATCGGAAAGTTCATAATCCAGCCATAGTCAGGCGACCAGTGCCAGTAAAGGAAGTTGCCGTTGTCTTTCCGGTACCAGTCCCATTCAACTCCCTCCCAGATATTTGTTATTAGGGTTCTTATCTGTTCTTCATCGGTTGTATTCTGACTGAAATACTGTCTCGCAGCAAGCAGTCCCTGTATCAGGTAAGCTGTTTCAACCAGGTCACCGCCATTATCATACTGGCTGAAAGGAATAACATCACCGGTAGTCCCGTTTAGCCAGTGGGGGTAGGCACCGTGGAATCTGTCTGCTGAATTAGTTAAAAAATTAAGTATCGTAAGCATGCGGTCAATTCCCTGCTGCCTGGTTATGTAACCTCTTTCAATTCCAACCATTATAGCCATCACCCCGAACCCCGATCCTCCGGAAGTGACAGTCTCATTGTTCCCGTTTGAACGGTCCCTGGCAAGTCCGGAAACGGGATGAGCGAAGTCCCAGAAATACCTAAACGTCGCCCTCTGAACTGAGTCGAGCAGCTCAGTATCCGGCAGAGAAGTAGTAGAAGCCGTAACTGCATCACTTAATTGCGACTCATTTAAACTCGAATCGAAAGATGATATTTTATAACTGAATGTTTTGGGAGGCGCGCCGGTATGATCGGTGTAAGATGTATCATCCTTCTGTAAAGAAGCAATTATCTGAAAGTCACCTCCGTCAGATCTGTACAGCCTGTAGCCGGCCAGGTCATTCTCAGCGTTAGCCGTCCAGCCGAGTTCAATAACTGTATGGAATCCTTCGGCTGTTAAACCGGCAGGTACTGCTGGAGGTGTTATATCATTATCCCCGTCAGATATCATCCGTATCTCATCCAGATAGATAGTCCTGATATTTCCATCGGGATTATTCTGACCGAAGCCTATACCGGTGATTTGAGTAAGATCGGCATTTCCCGGCGACTGGAAAAAAGCATCCAGAGGAATTGATACACGGATCCACTCATTTGCCGGTACGAGGTTAAGGTAACCGGCCATAGGTTCCCGTTCCGTCTGATTATTCTGAAAATCTTCGAGGAAAACAGCAGGCAGAAAGGCAGAATCAATTGAGGCCAGCGCAAAAACACGGAAAGTTATAGAATCTTTTAAAGTTGCATCACGGGGAGTGAAGTTGTCACTACTGATACTGACATTCCAGTCGCCATTACCCGATACCCATCTGAGTCTCAACGCATTCAAACCGGAATACTTCCTTGAGACGTCGACAGGCAGCTTATCACCATTGGTTAGAATCACAATGCTTGGACTTGTATATTCACCTTGACTGTAAGGGTAGTAATCGCTGTTGGGACTATCATTAAAAAATATATACGGCTGTGCTGTTAAGACAGAACTCACTAATAAGAAAAAAATTGCTGCTTTTATAATTAATTGGTGAATCATTCTATTGCACTATATTTTTATTTTTCATCCAAATGTCATACCACCCCGGGTATTCCTCCGTATAAGGCACCGCATAAATTTCTCCTCCAAATCCCATTCTTCTGGCTACAACAAGGTTCATATATATATTTTCTATACTGTTCAAAACATGATCATTGATTACTACCCCGTATCTTGCGGCCAGCCGGGCATTATAATTATTTAAATATTTTTCATACTTCGATAAGGTAATTTTTGCTATAAGCTGATTTTTGACATCATCGAAGCTCTGCGTATAGTTTGTACTATCTTCCTTTTTATCAATAACCTGGAAAATTGAATAGCCCTCATCAAGCTTAAGGGGACCGAATACATCTCCAACATTTAATTGAGACGCAATTCTTCCAATATCACCATGCCGGGTGATATCGAAGTAACCGAACTCTCCTCCTTTATCGCGAAGCGAATCTCTTTTAGTATACTTCTTTGCCAGCTCTTTGATGCTGACTCCCCGGGATAGCTCATTTAATACAGTTTCAGCTATGCTAAGACTGTCTGTAAGAACCTCTGCAATGTTAACCAGGGGAGGCAAAGTCTCTTTCCAGTCATTCTGCTTGTATACAGAAAATGCCTGTTCTTCGGATACCTTTATAGAGTCGAACATATTTATCTTTATCATTTTGGAGAGATAAGTATCCTCCCACATCCCGAGTTCTTTTTTTACTTCGGGATTATTCTCAAGCCCCTCGTTATAACCTTCGCGGGCAAAAAGCTGGTCCTCAATGAATTTACGGATGTATGAAGACAATGACGATCTGATATTTATTTCACTTAGATTCCTTACCGTGAAACCATCCTGGCTTAGTTTATAAATAAAGAAGTCAGGCTTAATAGGATTACCTGTAATATCGATGAAAGTTTTGTTCCTCAGTTTTGCATCCATCTTACCCAGGGAAGAGTAAACTTCATCTCCCCTCAGATAGTACCTCATGTTCTTATTGTCTGCATCATTACCCTGCCCGTTATTTTGTCTACCATACTTTTCATAAAATGCAGGAACAAAAATCCTTATAAACTTTTCAAATATCTCCTTATCCGCAGTTACCCTGAAGCTGCTGAGAAAACTGCGGTAATACTCGAGATATCTTTTATACTCAGCTCTTGTCTGCACAATCTTCTTTACCGCATCACGCACAGATTCCTGTGTTTTCAGCGCGGTGTTGTTTTCTCCACTTAAAAGCTTCAGAATATAATAGCCGTCTCCGGATCGAAGAGGTGCTGTAAACTGACCATCCGTCAGGCTGTAAAGTGAATCTTCAATCGGTTTTTCCATATCACCGAAAGTAATTTTCTTCGGATTATCCTTTTGCTCCCTGCGTCCCGAGAGCAGTGAATCAAAAGGAGACCCCTCTCTGAGCTTTCTGTATATATATCCAATCTCATCACTATTATCAGAAAAGATAAATCCGACCGTAAGAACTTTTTTTATTCGGACTTCCCCTTCTTTTAGCTCAGCCGGGCTGTATAATGTTTTATCCTTTATTTCCTTTGTATACAGAGCATCGCGCAGGAACGTATTGCGAAGAGGAGTCATCAACTGTCTGAAAGAATCTGTTGTATCGTATCCTTTTTCCCTGGCATCAAGCGAAAGCAGCTTCTCAGCAATCAGCTGATGAAGGAACTCCTGCTTTGCAGCATGCCGATCACTTTTCTGCAGCAGATTCGGATGTGCACTAAAATCAAACCGGTCACGAAATTCCGACTCATATATTTTAACAGGGCCTACTGCAGCAACTATAGAATCCCGCTGAGCCGGAAGGCGCGAATTAAGTACAATAATCAATATGCATAATGCAAGAAATAATTTCATTCACGTTCACCAATTAGACAAAACCGGCAGGCCGCTGCCAGCCGGTTTACAGAATAATAAAATTAAAAATGTAGTCCCAGAGTAAATCTATGCGTTCCGTTCAGTCTCCCATAATCAGCCCAGGCATAATCGAAGCTCACTGTAGATTCTCCTGTGAATCCAACTTTGGCTCCAGCACCCAGAACAAGACCTCCTTCGGAATCCTTAAGTAACAGATCACGATAGCCGCCTCTTATTGCAAGTGTGCCGAGAAATTCCCACTCGCCGCCGATATTAATTCTCTCATCATTGTCATTTGAATGCATGGCATCGGTGGATACAATCAGCCTGTTCCACTGCGCAAAGTTCAATGAGTATGAAACACCAACCCGGAATAAAGTGGGCAGACTATATGATCCCATTCGCAAGCTTGCGGGAAGCCGGCTGTTATCCCCGTGTTTGTTGGGATCAGCATCATAATTGAAATTAACATCCCTGCCGTCATAAGAAGCACGTGGACCAAAATTAGATACGCTTGCACCGAGCCTTAATCCTTCAATCGCAGTTTGATACTGCACGCCGAAATTAAAAGATACGTCATTCAAACTGGTATTGTATATTGTTTCCTGCATGTAATTAACAGCTACTCCAGCTGATACCCTGTCTGTTAACAATATACCGTAGGCTATACCGAGTGAAAGGTTAGTTACATCATAATATAGCCCTGTGCCTTTTTCCTTTTCAACCGTCCTAATTTCGATATCTCCTGAGCTTAAAGAGGTAACCTGGGCTGCAATTGTTCCGAATCCCTCAACATTCAATGCTGCTGTTGCATAACTATACTTAATATCAGCAAGCCATTGGTTATAAGTAAAATCAACATTGATTCCGGTAAGTTCACCGAGACTTGCGGGATTGTAAAATGCCGCTGAGGCTTCATCTGTGAGAGATACACCCGCATTGCCCATAGCCACCAGCCTGGAGCAGGGTTCTATTTTCAGGAACTGACCAATGGTCGTTCCGACTTTACTCTGTGCGGCAGCATTTCCGATAAACAATAGGAATATAGATATTACGAGTATTTTATGAATCGTCTTCATATCTCACACCGCTTATTTAATAATTGCAAATTTGCCGATAAAATCATCGGAGCCCGGAGTTTCTACATGGAAAATATAGAGCCCGGGAGCAACTTCCAGGTTATCCTTGGACCGTAAATTCCAGGCAATATAATCCTGAAAACTATCGTCATGGTGTAATGTCTGTACCAGCTCACCGGTAACAGTATAAATCCTTACAGTTGCACTGACAGGAATTGCCCGGAATTCCATCCTTCTGTCTCCTCTTCCCGACTGAGCATAAGGGGCTTGCTCAAATGAGGCGGCCCCAAGATATGGATTCGGAACCACATAAGGTTTCTCATTTGAATAATCCGATTTTTGCTTGCCCTGGTCGATGAAAGAAGAATCCGTAGTAAAACTAAAAACATCCAGTTCATTATAAGGCACATTGATTGTTAACTGGTAGACATCTCCGGCTGTCGGAAAAATTGAGTTTTGATATATTGGTCCATACACTGTATCTACGTTTACTCTCCAAAGCGGCTGTACCAGACCTGAAGCATTTTTACCAAGGATTTCAATATATTCATCGTGCCTGCTAATGGTTCGATTGTGGTCAGGATCATAAAACCTGAAGTCTGCCTGGAATTCTTCTCCATCTTTCGCCATCCCCATAATTTTAAATTTAGAAGGTACAGCTGGTAATTGAACTGTTCCCTGAGAAGTATCGAGCACCTGATCTGAGAAAACTATTAGATAGTCAGCAGGATACCTGGGTCGTTTAGCGTTTGTGGGAGTTACAGTTGCAGAAGCCCTGACTTTGAGTACCATATTGGTTTTACTGCCAGGCAGAAAGCCTGAATTAACACTATCGGGTACAAGATCACGATTTACGAATACTAATGGGAGCATTCCTTTTCCTACAGGACCCTGTCCCAGAGCCTTAAAATCTGTACCGCCAACGAAAACAGTATCATCTTTTCCACCTGTCACATCATACATCTGATAACTTGATGCCCTGATCGAGTCCTGAGGCGCCTCAAACTTTATTTTAAATGTATGATCCTTTGGGATAAGATCGGGATCAGGAATATCGATTGAAATTTCACCCGTACCGTAGCCCTGTATGTGCTGAAGATTTGAGTATGTGCCTGGTTTATACCCGGGAGCCTGATCGTTAGGATAAACAATTACCACGTTTTTCGGAAGTATTATTCCGCCTCTTAACGTCTGGTTAACCGAAATAGCACTCTCTGAGGGATATATGTTCAGCTGTTCAATTCCTCTATCATAAGAAGTTACCGCATAGAAGTATCTCTGGCCATTAGTCACTGTAGTATCTTTAAAATGATGCTGAATTCCTGAGTCATTACCTAGATAGAATTCAAGTCCTTCTACCGCAATCTGACTGTAGTCCAGTAAACCATCATCAAGGTCGAAAACTGCTAAGGGTTTTCCGGGACCAAGAAGGCCGGTACCCTGTGCATCATAAATTATCTGGGGATCCAGAAAGCTTTCGTCGGTACTTCTATAGATTTTATATCCCTCAAAATCATTTGTATTGGTGATGGGATCGAATGCATCCTCAGCAGCATTATCCCACGTAAGGTTGACAAAACCACTGCCGGCGTAGGCATGCAGTGTCGGAAGAGGGGGAGGAGTTGCAAACTGGTAATTAGCATTATAAATAGTCTGAACGACTTCAACGGTTTTTCTCATCTGGTGTAGGTCAGCGCCGAAAGCCAGCGCAAGACTGAATCTCTCAGTTTTCCTTGTATCAAGGTAAAAAGGACCTGAAGCAAAGAAGAAACCAATATTATAATTGATTACACTTCTCTCATCGAATGGATTTGGTCCTGTCCACATAGCATAGAGATTTTCCGGCCACTTATGTTCATCAGTAAAGAAAACTATATTATCGGTTTCACCAACACCGCCGCCGCCGACTCTGATCCTGTTTAATTTAAATCCGGTAAGACCGATCTGGTCGGATTCATTAAGATCTGTTTTATCAAAATTTGCTTCTCCCAAAGTTGGAATTGAGTCGTTTTCACCGCTATCACCAGTTCCCCAAACACCATCGCCACCGGTATCATTATTTAACGTCCAGTCAAGGTCTTCATCACCCGTCCACCAAATACCTCTTTGAAAAGCAGGACGGAGTCTGAAGTTTGCATATCTGTTTAATTTTAAAGTATCATAATTAGCTATTATGTAATTAAGGATAGCAGATTGTCCGACTATCTTTTGTCCCGGTCCCCCATCTCTTTTTTCATCAATAATTCCATCCTCATCATCATCAAGACCGTTTACCGGGTTGCCGGGTGTTTCAAGGTATGCATAACCAAGATAACCGGTAGGGCCGAACTGACCATGCCCGTTGTAATCCCAGGTGTACACAAGGTCCATTGCATCTGTTGTGTCGTAGTAAGCATTATCATCGTCGCTTTCATAAACGAGATCGAAAGGACTAAGGGAACCTCCTCCGACTCCTGAATCCATATATAAACCGAAAATCACATTATAATTATATATTGTAGTTCCTTCGTTCGAGATATCATAATGCCAGAAGATTACGTCTCTTGATTGAATATTTGACCACTGGAATCCTCTTTGTTCTACTCTCAAGGCCATTCCGCGCCGGGTATTATCCCTGAAATCGGGAAAGAAATTCCATTTACTGTAGTAGTTATCATCGTAGACACAAAAACTTTCCTGGTCGGCATTAGGCAGTTTTCCGAAGTAACCATTCCAGCTTCCCCTCCATCCAGGATCGTCAGGGTCATTAGCTTTATCCGGCCAGCTGTCGGGCCAGGTTCTCGGATCGTAGCTAACAGCTGGCGATCTGGCAACGTTTATTGTCGGATCCAGCTGCAGGTAGCCAGGGCGGGGATTATACCTTTGAAGTCTGCCCGTTGCCGGGTTTACTTCTTCCCTCTCACGATAACCGGTCTGCATCATATAAAAAGTCTGGAACTGACCATTTATATTCTGCTGAAGCTTCGCAAGAACAAAGGGAGTTACACCATCACTGTAATTTTCAAGCGATCCTTTAGGCCATTCCATTGAATGAAAAATGGTATAATCAGGATCTGTCTGATAATCACCCACCATACCATAGTTATAGAACATAGTACGTATTCTGTTAGCATCGTGGGTACCTTGCCGTACATAATCCTCATTACCTCTCTGGTCAGGAGGAACAACGTCATAATACTGCTGCGCCGTAATGACTGGTGTAAATACCAGTAAAATCACGGGTAATAAATACCAGATGATCATACCTCGGTTAGTAAAATTGTTTTCCATAATTATTAGTAACTCCTAAAAGAGAATCCAAACTCAATCCTGCGGGGAGGAGCAAACCGGTTAGGGTCAATCGGTTCTCCATATAACAGTGTTAATGAATTATTAGGGGTGCCGGTATCAGCGTACACGTCTCCGTTATTGAAGTCCTGATTAAACAAATTGAATACTCTCAGGAAAACGCTGAAATTCATAAAGCTGAAATCGAAAAACTTTTCAGCCCTGATATCGACCGCTGTATAGCTTGGTTTCCTTCCTGAGTTGTGTTCCTGCTCTGTCTGGAAACCAACGAGTGCCGGGGTATAAGGCTGACCGGATGCAAATTTTATAATAGTGCTGACAGAAAAATTATTAGCAATCTGATATAAAGCAGTTAGATTAAGCGTATGCCTCTGATCCCAGTTGAACGGAATATCCCTCGGTCTCGGATCCTCACCTCCCAATGCTCTGTCAGCATTCTCTCTCGGATCACTCGAGTTGCCATTTGCAAATTGCAGACTATAGTCTATAGTAAAACCAAAATTATCAGAGGGTCGCTGAGTCACAGATAACGTCACTCCTGAAACACTTCCGTAATCTATATTTGTATTTCTGGCATATTGACCAAAATTATATGTCTCTATAACTTCAGTCCCGAGAAGGTCCCTGATATCTTTATAAAAGAAAGTCAGGTCGAGACCGAGATTATCATTAATTGCCTGTTTCAACCCCACCTCATATTCTACTGTTACTTCAGGCTTCAGATCTGGATTACCAAGATAATCCTGAGTATATGTACGTCCTGCATCGAGGAAATCGAGCACCTGGTAATTAGCATTTTCGTAGAGTGCGCTATAAGCCGGCATCTGGTAGAAATGTCCGTATGAAAAATGAAGAGCAGATTTATCGGTAAGTGGGAAACCGAATCCCAGACGCGGAGCGAGTGTCTGCTTTATACCGGCCTTTATCAACCTGGAACCCGGAACTCCTATTATTGTATTGGCAGGGTTCTGAAGGTTACTTGGAATATAAGCCTGAGGATCGAATATTTCATAACGAAGGCCTGCCCTTACAACCATGTCACCAAGCTCAATCCTATCCTGAACGTAAACTGCGCCCTGGTTTGGTTTATAAGTTTCAACTTTTTTGAATCGCGGATCAACCGGATCAAATAACTTCGGTTCAAGTACTTCCACGTCATTCTGGTTTGATATGGTAACCAGCTGTCCCGGAGGGCCGAACTTCAATTCATTTATTTGTCCTTCAATTCCTGCTTCAATATAATTTGACTCATTGAGCTGCCAGGCATAATCAATTTTAGCTTGTAAAAAATTTGTCTGCTGAATATACCTGCCGAGGTCAACACCTTGTATTACGGCTCCATATTCATACCCGGAAATTGTTTTTGGTCCCTGGGCTGCATAGTAACGCGGATCGTATATTGATTCGTATTTATACTCTTTATAATCGAAATAATTATGGCGAACACTAAGTTTATAAAACATTTTATCCGACAGCGTATGCGTCAGATCGATCCCATGATTTATTGCAAATGTTGTTTTATCCTTTAATCCTTCAGGGTTAAACCTGTATGCAAAATTGTATGCTTTACCCCAATCATAATTAGCAATGGCGACATAGCTGATATTAATCTTATCAATAGAATTATTGGTTATTTTAGCCTGTCCGCTCCACTCATCATATGGATCCATTGGTATTTTTTTATTATCACCAGTGGGAAATACAATTCCTGCACCAATATTATTAGTATCCGTAGGTTCGAATCTTCTTGTTCCATACAGGTAACCGTCCACGGTAGCGCCTGCCGCTTACCAGGAAAGTTGTGTTCGGTATATACGTAGGACCGGTGATAGTCAGCTGATAATTCTGAAGCGTATACGGAAGGAAATCTTTATTATTCGGATAAGTACTATTATCCAGCGGCAGGTAATCACCGCCATAAACTTCTCCCGATACCTTAAAAGTACTGCTTCCGGTTTTCAGGGTTGTATTCACTATACCCGACATTGCCTGTCCATACTTTGCATCAAAAGTACCTGTTACAACCGAAACTTCCTGAATGATTGAACGATCAAGAGTAAGACTTGACTGGTTATCAAAAGGATTGTTTATACTCACGCCGTCCACCTGGTACTGAATTTCACCTCCTCTGCCTCCACGCATATGAAACTGACCATCTGAGGTCTGCACCGTTCCTGCCTGCAGGTTAATAATATCAGTAAGACTCTGGACGGGCAGTGATTCAATTTCATCAGATGAAACTGTCTTAACCGAGCTGGTTTGATTGAATTCAATAATAGGTTTCTCCGCAACTACCGTGACGGTCTGACCCTCGATAGCTTCAGGATTCAATGATACATCAAGCTGGGTAGTCTTATCGGCATTTATTACAACGTCCTCCACAATCTTTGTCTGGTAACCTATATAGCGATAATTAACTGTGTATTTGCCAGGCCGGATATTGAGAATGCTGTAATAGCCGTTTATATCTGCAGCTGAACCTATATTTGTACCTGCGATAATGACGTTAGCACTCACGAGAGCTTCGCCGGTAGAAGCATCAGTTACTTTGCCTGAAAGCTTTCCGCTCTGTGCATACCCCTCTTCAGCAAAAAGAAATACAGCGAATAAAATTAAGAAGATATATTTCCTTGATAGGAAAACTTTTTTTATTTGTAGTTCTAGTTTCATCATAAAACTACCAAATATTTTATGAGTAAATAATTACAAAACGAAAGACTGTCCCAAAAGCCGGTTTATTCTGAAATAATTCAATTTCAGATTTACGTTCAACCAGCCTTTGGGGACAGCCACTATATATGAATTACTTGAGCAATACCATCTTTTTAACCTGTGTACTGGTAACTCTTGAGTCAGCCAGATTGGTTATTTTCAGCTGGTAGAAGTAGATGCCTGATGATAATCCTTTTCCATCAAACTTAAATTCAGCGGTACCCGGGGGTACACTGTTATTATTCATTACCGCAACAGTTTGTCCCAGTATATCATAGATATACAATGATATGTTGGAACTCTTAGTTATAGAATATTGAATTGTAGTTGTCGGGTTGAACGGGTTAGGATAATTATCATAAAGTTTAATTGAATTAGGTATCAGGACAGCATCATCTTTTACGCCTACAGCACCGGCAGGACCAAGAATATTCCATCCCGGACCATGCTGCCCATGCTCCTGCTGAAACCAAAATGCCTTATCAAAATAATTGGACAGGGTATCATCAAAGATATCCATATCATTAACCAGGGCTCCGATAAATACCACGCTGTCTCCCAGGCTTGATGGATATCCCAGGGTTTCAAAAGGTATCTTCAACTCAACCGTATATCCGCTGTCAAGGTCGTTCGGATCGTTGACCGTAGTTCCGTTACCAAGCATAAGAGCATAGGTAACGTTACCTGTATCGGCAAGACCTACCAGATCATTTCCAGCCTGAGCATTACCTGCAGAATCAATATTTACAGTCAAATCTCTGGCGGGTAATATTCCGTTTCCGTCGGTATAATTTCTTGATGCCATAAAGAATGTAATACCATCTTTACGCCCGTTATGGTATGGAACAGTTACTATCTTATCTGTAACTTTTGCTCCGACATAAAGATTTGCATCATCGAATGTCACCCAGTAGTCAACTTCAGCGCTATCCAGTACAGGCGGTAAAGAAGGCGGAGGCTGTATTCCTGTTACATCAACCTGCTGATAACCGCTCGACCATCCACCAGTTCCTCTGATCATATCAAATCCTGCATCATCCCCATACTTCATATGGAAATGAAGAGCGTTATCCGTATTCCAGTCGCTTAAATCTCCGTCAACTGTAACCATGTCCCCGGCATCCAGATGCGGAATGACATAATCAACAGGTGGGATCATACCACCAGGACTTGCGGTAGTAACCGAAGGGTTGATAAAAAGTGCTGAATAAAACCAGTTCTCGTTCCATTCACAGCCCCACCAGGTTTTTGAAAAACCATCATTTGTGCTGTTTGAATCAAGAAAACGATCTGCATCTAATATAGCAAAACTGAACGGCATAACGTCGCCATTTCTATTCAGGTTAAATCCCAATGAATCAACATTAATACGATGTTCAGTTATCCAGCCTGCATCAGGTAAGGTATCATTAGCAGTCCCTCCCTGAACAGTTGTAACAGCTGTCCATCTTTCCTTTTGTGCTGAGGTTCTCCATTCATCCTTACCGCCGGCGACTCCATTATTGCCCATAAACAATGGCTGAGCACCGACCGGAGGTGTGGTAAAAGAGTCGGGGAAAGCCCAGTGATACATCCTGGTATAGAAATGCTCGATACGTTTATCCCAGGCCTGGTTAAACAAATGGTCGCCGGTTTTTTCTTTTAAGGCCATAATTACAGCGTCCGATTTATCCCATTCCCAGCCGCCGACACTTTTATCCCTGGATTTCATGAGAATATAAAGATACGGTGCCTGGTAAAGGAATTTGACAACAGCATTTGCTGAATCATCATCAGCGGGATAACCGCTGCCGGGTCCCAAATTATAACCACTACTCGGCAAAAAATCTGTCTCACCATATCCGACTATAACTGAGTCAGCTTTCGCCCAAACAGGGTCTTCCACGCCGTCGACAGTAATACTTTCACCGGCCTGCAGCACCCTTGCGTACTTTGCGTCCTCGCGGGCATATTTATTTTGTGCCCACTGTGCAAACAGATTATTTGATAAGCCTGCTATAAAAACAAAGCTCATCAAATACAGTAGATTCCTTCTCATCACGGTCTCCTTTCTTGTTATTTAGATTTGCACTTTCGCATAGGAATTATTCAGCCCATATAGACTTCTATGTCTATCGGGCCTTTATCTTTTATGTTCAGTACAGTATTGTTCAGTTCATTGCCATTAGATTCTTTGCCATTAATGATTAACCGTTTTACACCAGTTGATACATTATTTTCATTACAGATTCTGATGTTATACATTTTATCGCGAAATGTCCGGGATATAGAAAATTCTTTCCATTCTTCCGGGATACATGGGTCAATCTGCAGTCCATCAGTTGTTGCTCGTATGCCGATGATCCTGTCAACTATGACTTTCTGCAGCCAGGCTGCAGAGCCCGTATACCAGGTCCACCCGCCCATCCCATAGTATGGAGAATCAGGACCGTCGATATTTCCCGGAGTGACATAAGGTTCCGCCTGGTAAGTATCCGGATCGAGTCCATTAATTACCGGGGATAGTCTTCTGCAAGTTTCAAATGCTGATTTATTTTGTTTAAGAAGTGAATAAGCCCAGATCAGCCATGTGGCTGCATGTGTGTACACACCGCCGTTCTCTCTTCTGCCGGGAGCATACCTCGAAAGATACCCTATCATTTTATCAGGCTTTGAGTAAGCGGGGTACAATAGTAATGGGCCGTTTTTTTTAAGTAATATCTGCGTAACCGAGTTAAGGGCTCTGCCTGTTTTATCAGGATCTCCAATCTTGCTGATGACTGCCCAGGTCTGTGCGTTAAGAAAAATTCTTCCTTCCTCATTTGACTTACTGCCTATCTTTTTTCCATTATCTTTTGTTGCTCTAAAATACCATTCACCATCCCAGGCATATTTATCAAAAGCAGTTTTAAGTTTATCTGCCTTCTTTTTATATCTTTTAGATAATTTTTCCTCACCGGTATTTTTACAGATATAGGTAAAATCTTTCAGAACGAGGTATAAAAATTCAGCAAGCCAAATCGATTCACCTTTCATATCAAGTCCAACAGCACTTAGTCCGTCATTCCAATCGCCTGCACCAATCAACGGTAATCCCCGTTCACTTAACCTGGCAAGTACCCTTTCAATTGCTGCAACGGAGTGTTTAAAAAGACTCTCTTTCTTTAAGGGATCATCATAATAGGATTCCCTGATTTTCAAACTTTTATAGTCACCAGTTTCATTTATATATTGTATTAAAACAAAGGGCAGCCATAGCAGATCATCAGTCATTTCGGTACGCAGGCCTGTTTCGGTTATGGGGTGCCACCAGTGAAGAACACTACCATCCTTAAACTGGTGCCTGGCATGGAGACGTATCTGTTTCAGTGTGAGAGATGGTTTAAGTTGAAGATATACCAGACTATCCTGAAGCTGATCGCGGAATCCGAATGCACCACTCTGCTGATAATATGCTGTTCTGGCCCATAACCGCCCTGAAATTGCCTGATATCGTAACCATTTATTGACGAGAAGGTTTATACTTTCATCCGGGGTATGAAAAGATGATGCGGCAAATAGATCCTGCCAGTAAGCGATCACCTTTGTTAGAGCAGAATGAACAGAATCTTTACTTGCAAATTTCTTTAATGAACCGGCAATCGCCTTTTTATCGGATTTAAGTCCTATAATAAAATGCAATTCTCTGTGTTCCCCGGGTTCAATTTCTATCCCAACCTTAACGGCAGCAACTGCATCACTCCATTTCCCCATTTTCTTTGCCAGGGATTTTTCCGACAATCCGGCCGGCATGTTAACCGATCCAAACCTGCCTATAAAACTTTCCTTATCCGAATCATAATCATTAATCTTTTCAGAACATGATATAAAACCGTAATAAGGGTATTTCTCATTCCAGTGCCCACGGTCACCGAGAGGGATTTCCCACAATCGTTTAGTCGCCAGCATGCAGTTCATATTACTGTTGAATTCTGTCTCAAGGAAGGTTTTATGGAACTCCCGATGATGATCAGCAGAAGACCCCAGGCACCATTCGAAGTAGGAATAAATTGAAAGACTGACCTTTGAATCGTTGTTGTTTTTTATTTCAAATTTCCATATTTCGATCTCTTCCTTTAATGGAATAAAAATCGAAAGTTTTACATTTATATTCCTGAATTCGCTCTCAAAATGCGTATAACCTATGCCGTGGATAACCCGGTAGAAATCAAGTTCAGTTTTCACCGGCATCCATGTGGGCGACCAGATTTCATTCGTATCATTATTCTTTATATAGAAGTATTTACCCCAATTATCCTGAATAAGATCCTGGTGCCATCGGTTCAACCGGTTAAATTCGGAATGTGTGTGCCAGCTGAATCCTCCCCCTGCCTGGGAAATTACCAGTCCGTATGTTCCATTAGAAATAACATTCACCCAGGGTTTGGGAGTATTATGCGTTTTTATAATATATTCATTCCCATCATCCGAAAAGGCACCGTATTTTGTTTCAAATTTCATATTCAGATTAATTAAACAGATTCTCTGATTACGAGTTCGCTTTCAGCCAGGCGTAGAACATTTGGTGCTTCGAGCTCATTATTTATTCTTTGAATTAAAGTATCTGCAGCGTGTCTCCCTATATTTTCAATATTTATTCTCACAGTAGTAAGTGAAGGAGAGAGGTATTGTGAAACAAAAATATCGTCAAAACCTGCCACACCGATATCTACAGGAATTTTCAGTCCCGACTTCTGAATGTAATCATAGCAGCCTATAGCCATCATATCATTTCCGGCAAATATTACCCCAGGTTTATTCTTACCGGAAAGAAGTTTCTTACAGCAATTGTAACCGCTTTCCTTCGAAAAATCTCCTGCCTGAATAGAATATTTTACTTTATATTTCCTACAGGCATCTATAAATCCTTTTTTTCTTAATTCAGAATCGTTATTGACGGAAGGACCTGTAATATGTGCAAGGTATGTATACTCCCGTTTTGATATGAGATACTCCGTCATCCGAAAGGCTCCATTGTAATTATCCAGTGAAATTTTGTCGAAACCTTTCAAATCCGGATCAGAATTAATTAATACAATCGGAATACTGCTCTTCTTAAGGGCAAGTATAAGTTTTGGATTTAATTCGGGTGCAAGAAGTATCAAACCGGAGATGAGCCCATTGTTTATGAACGTTATTAGTTCTTCCTTCAGACTTTTATACTTATGGGAACTGGCTACAATTGTATAATAGCCACTCCGGTATAAAACTTCATCTACCCCTTTAATGATTTCTGTAAAGAATTCGTCAATTATCTCAGGGAGGATCAAGCCAACAAGGTTTGATTTCTGCTTTACGAAATTCCTTGCAAGTATATTGGGTTTATAGTTTAATTGATTGGCAATGTGGACAATTCTCTTATATGTTTCTTTAGCTACGCGGGGATCTTCGTTGAGTACCCTGGATACGGTAGCAATAGAAACATTTGCTTTTCGTGCAACTTCTTTGATAGTGGCTGCCATAGAATGATTACCGGTAAAAAATGAGCCCTCAAGAAGTTCTGGAGTATTCAGATTAAATAGAACAAAGATTAGTTGACATATAAAGAATTTCCCTCATAAGAAATTCTTGTAAACTAAACTTACGTCATCTACTGGTTACAGTAACAAGATTGAATAAACCTCCTGAACTTTCTTAAGCAAAAATTTTTAATTACTTACTTAAATAGGGCGAACAGAATAAAAGGGATAGAAAATAATTAAATAGTCTAATGTAAACGTTTACATAATAAAAAATTTATTCTGTAATGTCAATAGGACGCGAGTGTATCAGGTCATGTGTCCAAAGGATAATTACTTAAATATACAGTTTCTAAATTATTTTGGACGCCTTTATTTGTGATGTAATTATCATGAGGGAATGGATTTTTCAGGAAGGGTCTGAGGGAAAGAATCTCAATAACCGGATGCCTCAGCTCACAAAGTAAAACAGGCTGCAAATCTCCGTTAAACTAAAATTTATCAAACCGATTAACAATACTAATTATTGGGTTGGGCGGATTAAGAATGTGCTACAGGCAGGCAGATTAGACGAATTATTGAATAGATAGGAGAATTTATCCGCTCAATCCGCAATTCTCTGAATCCAATATTATTTTCGCCTATAATTTATAAAGCGTTTATAAAAATCCTGAAGTTCATCTTTATTGGTCAATCCTTTCTCACTTTTAGCAATGTTTAATGCAGCTGCTCTTAGCGAGATACTCTCATCGCTTTTTTTCATTTTTTCCCAAGCCTTTAAGACCATTTCATAATAGGGAATATCTTCTTCTTTAAAGGTTTTATGGGATTTTTTCTGCTGATGTTTTCTCTCAGGTTTTCCGGTACTTACTGTTTTCTTGACTTTCCTTGCTGCATGTTTTTCCCCCGGCTGCAGCAGCCGGTATTCCGTCTCAAAGGCATTAAATAAATTCTGCATTATTCTATCAAAATCCTGATGAATTCCCTTATTTAAATCCTGATAATCCATACCCTTAGCATTTAGATCTTTAATTCCAAGGTAAAGAACATTAAAAATTGATTCCCTGAGGAGTAAAAGTACCTGGTCTCTGAATTCTTGTTTAGAATCTAAAGTGTCCCCATTATCAGGAGATTTTTCAATCTTTTTCCAGAGATTCTCGAAGTTTTCATTAAATAATGATAGGATACCTTCGAACTCTATCTTTTCAGCAATTTTAATTATTTTTTTTGTTGTCTTATAATTATCAAGATGCTGAATAAACAATCTGAGTTCATTCTGAAACTCCGGCAATATATTTTTATCAGTCATAAATCCAATTTTTTTAGTGAATAAGTATTATAATGACACCCTGATACAAATAAATCTTAATTGTACATACTAATTTAGGACAAATTTAGTTCAAATATTCATTTACAGCGGCCGCTAATAAGAAACCAGAATTAATCATTAAAACATAAATATCTACAGGTTATTATTCAATATTAACAAGTTAAAGATTTGGAAAAAACAATTTGATTAGATAATTTATAATATTCAAAAGCGTTCTGTTCCTTAGATATTTATTTAATTGAGTGTCCGCAAATTCTTTAATTGCCTCAATTAATTAACCTGATCCGTTCAATCTGCCTGCAAACAATTGATTGATAAACAAGTAATCAAGTCCGGTAATCCCTAATTCCCCCCACTCATCGAATACGGCATTTTCATACCTGACGCCCATTCCTTATTCGGCTGCGGTCCCATATTGAATACAATCCCTCCGCCATTAATAATATCTTTATGATTGATAAAACCATTATGGTAGTTTTCTCCGTTCAAGGTGACAGACTGAATATATATATTTTTATCCGTTAGGTTTTTTGCTTCTATTTTGAACTGCTTTCCATTTTCAAGGTTGATGACCGCTTTATTCACACAGGGACTTCCAATTACATATTCATTGCTGCCGGGTACAACAGGATAAAAACCAAGGACACTGAATATATACCAGGCTGACATTTGCCCGCAGTCGTCATTACCGCATAGTCCATCCGGCACACTTCTATACATAGTATCTACGATCTGATGGACACGTTCCTGTGTACGCCAGGGTTCACCGGTGTAAACGTACATATATGGAACATGATGGCTCGGCTCATTTCCATGGACATAGTTGCCTATCATTCCCGCTTTTGTTACATCTTCGGTACGTGCTATATTCTCGTCGGAAACCTTCATCGTAAACAGAGTGTCAAGCCAGGCAATAAGTTTATCCTTTCCGCCCAATAGTGCGATAAATCCATTTATATCCTGCGGAACATAAAGCGAATAATTCCAGGAGTTTCCTTCTATAAATCCCTGACCGTCAGTACTTAAAGGATTAAAATCTTTTTTCCAGCTGCCGTCAGCATTCCTAGCTCTCATAAACCCGGTGTTTTTATCAAAGATGTTCTTATAAAATGCAGCACGTTTTAGGTACTTATCAGCAAGAACCTGTTTCCCGAGAGCTCCTGCAAATTGGGAGATCGTCCAGTCGTCAAAAGCATACTCCAGGGTTTTTGAAGCAGAGTAATCATTCAGATCTTCCGGTACGTAACCATATTCTTTATAATAGCCGATACCATCATATGGATCATAGTCAGCGCTGGCAGTCACTGCCTGAAGAGCTTCTTCAATGTTAAACCCCCTGATCCCTTTCATGTAAGCATCCACAATTACCGGGACCGCGTGATAGCCGATCATACACCAGTTTTCATTGCTGTAATGCGACCACACCGGTAATATTTTATGAACACTCTGTTCATAGTGGGCAAGCATAGAATTAATAATATCGCTGGTCCGCTGCTGCTGCACTATTGTGAACAGCGGGTGCAGTGCCCTATAAGTATCCCACAGAGAAAATATTGTATAATCGGTGAAACCGTCAGCTTTATAAATATTCTGATCAAGACCGCGGTATTCGCCATTAACGTCAGAGTAAACGATCGGAGCAAGAAAGCTATGGTACATTGCTGTATAGAAATTAATCTTACGGTCTTCACTGCCTTCTATACGTATTTTGGAAAGTTCATTTTCCCATTGAGCTTCAGCTTCATCTTTAACTTTATTAAAATCCCATCCTGGAATTTCAACTTTTAGATTCTTGAGAGCATTACGCGTACTGACAGCTGATAAAGCAAATTTGATCATGATATTCTCCCCTTCCCTGGTATTGAAATCAAAAT
>DATFVA010000375.1:0-2414 GCA_035260565.1 Ignavibacteriaceae bacterium
GGTCACTTAAGGCCGTGATGCCTCCCCCGCTTCTGAACTGCAGACAGTCCGCAGTTTTTTCTATATAGCGGATATTCACGGCACTATCCAAATCGGAGCCGTCAAAGATCCCGTAAACACCCGTATAGTATCCACGTTCCTGTTGTTCAGCATTCCGTATTATTTCAATTGTTTTCTGCTTCGGTGCTCCGCTCACTGATCCGGCAGGCAGCATTTTAAGCAGCAAACCTGCAAGATCTGATCTCCAGTTCTTTTTAAGTCTTCCGGTTATTTCTGAGCTTACCTGCAGGAGGTCCTTTTGATTAGTATGTATTTTATCGATATACCTGAATTTTGTCACTTTAACATTCTCCGCCGCGATTGACAAATCATTTCTTATCAGATCGACTATGGTATTATGTTCAAATATTTCTTTTTTACTGCCGAGAATTTTTTCTTCCGCCCCGGAAATCGAGGCATCAATAGTTCCTTTCATCGGATAAGAGAATATCCGGTCATTAATTATCTTAATAAAACATTCAGGAGAAAATGAGAGGAATTCATTTTTATAAAGGAGCTTATATGGAGCCGGTGAAATATCGTATAATTCTGTGAGAGGAAGATTTGTCTCAATCCTTGTGGGAAAGGTAAGGTTCAGGAGATAGGTGTCGCCTCTATCGAGATGAAACTTAATCTTTTCAAAAGCCGGGTAGTATTTCGCTTTGTCAATTGGAAATTTCCTGAAGACCTTTAACTCAGCCGGCTTATTTTTTTCTTTCCTGTTGCTCTCCCCTTGAATGTCATAAAAAATTCCATTATCTGCGGCCTGTTCAAGCCGGCACACAAAAGGTTTCCTGAGTTCGAAATCCGCGATGAAGAAAAAAGGAATACCGGCGGCCGCAAAATTGTTTAACTGTCCGGTAAATTCCTGCAGATCCATTATCTCAATTCCGGACTCAGAAAGTTCTGCATCAGTTCCCTGCCGTACTCAGTGATTATCGATTCAGGATGAAACTGAACACCGAAAAGGGGGAATTTCTTATGGCGGAACGACATTATATTTCCCTCATCAGAGAGTGCAGTAATTTCCAATTCAGCGGGAAAAGTCTCCTTTTTAATAACCCACGAATGGTACAACCCCGCATTAAATTTCGGAGGTATCTTATTAAAAAGTACCGAATCGCAGGTAAGCCTGATTTCCTTTGGCTGACCGTGAACCACAGAAGGCAGATGTTCAAGTTCGGCTCCGAAAAACCGGGCAATGGCTTCATGACCCAGACAGATTCCAAGTACCGGGACAGTTTTATAAAATTCACCAAGAATTTCCTGCAGCACTGGAAACTCATCGGGAAGGCCCGGACCGGGAGATATTATCAGTCTCCCATAATTTTTCAACTCAACAATGCTGAGTTTATCCGAAGAGATAACCGCAGGATGTTTACCGTTAATCTTCCGGACAAGTTCAACAATGTTATATGTGAAAGAATCATTATTATCTATTAGTGCAGTTTCCATACCCAATAGGGAAAGTTATTCCTTAAGTTCCTGAATTTTTCTGTCGATAAAACGTCCGTCAGGCATCAGCTGCTTTGCCTTTGTATAATTCTCCAGTGCCTTATCCTTATCTCCTTTAGCCTGGTAAGCTTCCCCGAGTCCGTAAAATGCTATCCCTGACTGAGGATACATTTCAATATTAAGATCAGCAATACCGAGGGCATCATCGTATCTTTTCTCAGCGTTCAGCATTTCCACAAGTTTAACCAGCGTACGGTCGGAGAAATCATAAGTAAAGCTGCCATAGTACTGATCGTGGAGCTGATGGTAAGTGCTGACAGCCTGCGGAAGTCCTTTGTCTTTTAAAGTTGTCATCAGAACGTCCTCGAGCATAAGGGGCTGTTTATTTCCACGGTGGCAGGTAACACACTTCACGCTCATTACATCCTTCGTATATTCGGACAACTTTGAAAGATAGTCGTGGTTTATGCCCATCACCATTTTCAGCATTATCCTCGCCTCTTCCTTCTCAGGTTTTTTATCTGAAGGGAAATCGAGCTTATCGGTACCTTCCTGGTCAGCGTGACAGAACCCGCAGTCAACACCAAGTGCGCCGGTAAATGATCTCATAGTGCCCAGCAGGTCATCCTTAGAAATAAGTTTAGGCAGCACCTGCAGGTTGGTGAACTTATCGGGTATCTGTGCCTGCGATAGTACAGATGAAAGAAATATTATTGATGCAAGGATAGACAGCTTCTTGAACATAAACCTATGCCTCCGGATTAATATTTAAAATTATTAAAGGATTTACTATAACTTATTCTAAAAAATAATACACTTCCACCCATTTTATAATAATTTCATTCCCGACCCGCTTTGACGGAGGGGGTCTCACAGACAGATTGAATGCAGATTTTCACAGAGAACTTAAAAAGGAATCT
>DATFVA010000376.1:0-3923 GCA_035260565.1 Ignavibacteriaceae bacterium
ACACTGCCGAGCAGGGTATAAAGGAAGAACTTAATTGCTGCATATTCTCTTCTCGGACCTCCCCAAATACCAATCAGGAAATACATCGGGAGAAGCATAAGTTCCCAGAAAATGTAGAAAAGGAAGAAATCCAGTGCAACAAAGACACCCATCATTCCGGTATCAAGAAGCAGGAAGAGAGCAAAGTATCCTTTCACCGATTTATCAATTTTCCAGGATGACAGCGTGGCAATGAATGTTATAATAGCCGTCAGCAGCACCATTGGAACACTTAACCCATCAATTCCAAGAAAATAATCTATTTTGATTTTTCCTATCCAGGAAAGTCCGCTTATATCAATCCACTTGAATTTTTCGATAAACTGGAATGATGAAGCATCGTTAATTCCGCCGGCAGCATAGTTATAATTGGCAAGAATGAGTACCGCCAGTACCAACTGAATGCCGGTTACCAGAAGAGTCAGACTTTTTATGACCTGTGTCTGCGTCTTGGGAAGGAACATAATTATCAACATACCCAGGACCGGGAGGAAAGTTATTAGCGAAAGAATAGGGAAGTTTTCCATCATATTACCTGATAAATTTCTACCTTAAAATGACTTAAATAAAAACATTAAAATAACTAATGAGAATATCACCAATACTATATATGTCTGGACTTTACCCGTCTGGAAGCGCCGGAAGATCAATCCCACGAATCCTGAGAGATAAGCCATGAAGTTTACAAGACCATCCACAACAACATTGTCGAATTTACCGCTGAACCGTGACAGGCCCTTCGTAACAGAAGCAGTTCCGTTTACAATTCCGTCTATAAAGAATAAATCGAACCAGGCAAGGAATCTGCTTAGGCCTATTGTACCTGCTACAAAGGTTGCATTATAGATTTCATCGAAGTACCATTTATTCAACGACAAAAGGTACAACGGCCTTAATTTTTCCGCGAGTTTATCTGCACTTAACTTTTGCCACTGGTACATAGTAAATGCAAACAGTATTCCAAATCCTGCAAGGAAGAGTGAAAGGAACATTGCCGGATAATGAGCATGATCCATTGCTTCAGTATATGCGGAAGAGAATATTACTTCAGGTTCTGTAACCGCGACTTCCTGTCCAATATCCGCTTTTATATCGGTTTTCATAAAATTATAGCGTGCATTATTGGGAACAGAAAGTTCAGGTACCTTTACCCACTTCGATAAAAATGCACCGGCTTCAGGATTAAACGGATTCGGCGTATACCATATAAATATTGAGAGAATTGAAAGAACAGCCAGCGGCATTGCCATAGCAAATTTCGATTCATGTGCATGATCGTATTTCTCCTGGTTGCGCGGTTTGCCATGGAATGTAAGGATTAACAGCCGGAACATATAGAAAGCAGTTAAGGCAGCTACAAAGAAACCAACAACCGGGAAGACCCAGTGTCCTGTCAATGAAGCAAATGCATAGGATCCTGCAAGTATGCCATCTTTGCTAAGGAACCCTGATGTCAACGGAATACCCGAAATTGCAAGTGATGAAATCAGGAAGGAAGCATAGGTAATGGGCATCTTTTTCCTAAGTCCTCCCATCTGGCTGATATCCTGTTCGTGGTGCATAGCATGTATTACAGAACCGGAATCAAGGAAGAGACAGGCTTTAAAGAAAGCATGTGTTATCAAATGGAAGAATGCAAACTGATATGCTCCTACTCCTAATGCCATGACCATATATCCAAGCTGGCTTACGGTGGAGTATGCGAGAACTTTTTTAATATCTGTCTGTGTGAGAGCAATAGTTGCTGGAATAAGTGCACTAAGCGCACCGATGATAGCAATGAATAATAGAGCATCTCCGGTAAGCATTGTGAATACCCTGGTCACAAAGAATACACCTGCTGCAACCATTGTAGCAGCGTGGATAAGTGCGCTAACGGGGGTAGGACCTTCCATTGCATCGGGCAGCCAGACATGAAGAGGGAATTGTGCCGATTTGCCGATTGCACCGCAGAAAATCAGAATTCCTGTTACCGTCAGCCAGAATTCACTGTTAAAAGGGAGCTGACCATGAGAAATTGCGAGGAATATTTTATCAAACGTAAATGTGTGGTAAGTAGTATAGATTATCAGAATACCTGCCAGCATTCCTATGTCGCCTATTCTGTTTACAATGAAAGCTTTCTTAGCAGCATCGGATGCAGTTTTCTTTTCATACCAGAATCCTATCAGGAGGTATGAAGAAATTCCTACAAGCTCCCAAAAGATATACATCATAAAGAAGTTGTGGGTGAGAACAATCCCGCTCATTGAGAAAGTAAATAATCCAAGGTATGCGAAGTACCTGCTGTATCTTTTATCTCCTTCCATATAGATGAGGGAGAAACTATGAACCAGGATACTGATCAGAAAGACCACCGAGATCATTATCACAGAAATATTGTCAAGCAGTAACCCGAGCTCGATTCTCAGATCTCCAATCAGAGGAAGGTTTCCCAGGTTAATCCAGGTAAATTCAGCTGTAATGGGACCTCCGGTTGAAGATAACTTTGCCGCTGCAATAATTATTGTGAATATAAACCCGAGCAATACGGTGAATATTTCAAACCAGTATGCGGCTTTTATTTTCTTTCCGAAGAAAAGGGCAATAGTGAACCCCAGTAGTGGAAGAAAAAGAACCGCGGTCGCAAGCTGTATTAAGGTTGAGTCTGCCATGCTATTCAATCTTTCAGTCTATCTATTTCATCAACATTGACAGTTGAGAATGTTTTATAAATATTTAATACTATTGCCAGGGCAATTGCTGCTTCGGCTGCAGCGAGTACAATAATAAACAGTGCCATTACTTGTCCGTTATATCCGAAATTGCCGTACTTAGAAAAAGCGATGAAATTTATATTCGCTGCATTCAGTATGAGTTCAATACCCATTAATACCATAACGGCATTTCTCCTGGTAATTATACCGAAAAGGCCCATCGAGAAGAGTAGAACACTTATTATTAAAAAATGACTAAGACCTATATTTTCCATAATTTACCTGCGAGCTATTGAAGCTGCTCCTAATAATGCTATTAAAAGAATAATACCTAAAAGTTCGAATACAATTACATATTCAGAGAGCAATAGAGTACCGATTGTCCCTGCGTCCGGAAGAGGGACTGTCCGGGGAATAACCTTCCAGTTTGTATTAACAACAGTGGAGAGCAGAAGGCCCGCAAATAGTCCTACCCCGATTGCTGCAGGGAGCATCTGCATTGTTCCTGTTTTAATCTGAACATTAGTGATCTTATTTGTGAGCATAACTCCGAAGATAAGTAGAATCAGGATACCGCCCACATACACAATCAGTTGAACTATTGCTATAAAATCTGCTCCCAGCAGAACGTAAATTCCTGCGACACCGAAGAATGTGAACAACAAAAAGAAAGCAGAATGAACAATATTCCTTGTGGTCACAACGAAGAATGCAGAAATTACAGTTACTGCTGCGAACAGATAAAAAATTATGTCGTAAATATTCATCTTAAAATATCTTTATTTAATTAACGCTTCCGGTATTTTCCGGGGGTTTATTTTCTGTTTTTGGAGCTGGTTTAGCTGCGGTTTTCTCAGCTGCCGCCTTAGCAGCTGCTGCAGCTTTCTGTACCGCCTTCTCTGCCTCTAACTTTGCGAAATTATCTTTCTTCTCCTCAATTTCCTGAGGAGTGAGTGTAACGAAATTATAAATGAGATTATTCCTGTTATATTCTGAAAATTCATATACATCTGTCATATAGATACACTCAGTGGGGCAGGGGAAAACACAAAGCTGACAATAGCAGCACTTGGCAATATCTATGTTGAATTTGGTTACCCAGAGAGCCTTCTTTTTACCATTAGATGTTTTACCAAGGTCTTCTGCAGGCAGACTCTTTACTGTTTCAATCTCAATACAATCGACAGG
>DATFVA010000377.1:0-5353 GCA_035260565.1 Ignavibacteriaceae bacterium
TTCGCTTTGTATAGTTGACCAAGCATATTGTAATAATAAGAATCGAGATCCGGGTTATATTTAAACGCAAGTTCATAATCAGCGATGACACTATCAGCAGGCATTTTTAGCCATTCCTGTTCAACAAAGGATTTTCTAACCTGGAAGTATCCCTTTGAATCCGGATTGTATTTTTCCGCAAGGTCATACAGATAACTCATTGTATCAGCAATAGCTTCTTTCATTTCGGGTGCAATGTCCGAGGAATCATGCAAATACCATAACGCATCTTCCATCTTAAAATAGATATACTTTGAAAACTTTTCAGGATTCGACTGGAGAACCTGCCAGCCATAGGGTACTGCGCTCTGAAAATCTTTGTTTTTATAATATTCTGAGAAGAGACTATACAGCTCAAGGATTTTTGTTGAATCATCAGGAATAACTACTAAGGCATTGCCTTTGGGAAAAGCTGAAAAAACACTTAGCAGCAGGAAGAGAAAGGTGAAAGCAGAAATTTTTGAGAATATACCGGATTTATTTTGTTTAGATTCTTTCATTTTATTTTTCCTCTCGAATAAACCATATGTCGCCGAGACTGACTGTTAAATATAACTTTAATATGTTTTCCTTAAAAAGACCCGGATCAGTTGTGCCTCGCACCGCATACTGGAGACCCAGATCTAGTGTGTTAGCTATGCTTAATGGAAGTGAAAAACCTCCTGAAACTGAATATTGATTAACACCTTCACTATTCACTAAATACTGTGTCTGTTCAAAACTTAAACCTGCCCGCCAGATTATTTGTTCCCAGAAAGATGACCCTAATGCCTGCTGGGGAGTATATTCAAAACCAGCACTGATTTTTGAAGCATTCCTAAGATTTCTGAAAGTTCTGTCATTAAAAGAAAAATTCTTCCAAGCCTGAAAAACATAATCTAAACTTAATAAATATTTCTTATTTAACGTAAAACTTAAACCTGCACTGATTCTACCAGGTACCTTCATATTGACAATTCCGGTTGTAACAGTATCTGTTCCAAGTGTTGTTCTGGAGGTGAGAACTGTATCTGTCCGCAATTCGGAGAGATAGTTATATGACAATCCCAGTCGCATATCACTCAGCCCATCAAGGTTAAACAAGCCGGCTAAATCCGGCGATATTAGTCCTAATGTTGTCCCTATCCCCTTTGGACGGTACTCCTTTGTATATTGTGCATTAGCATTAGATTGATCCAGGAAAGTTATAGTTGATATATAATCGATATTTCCGAAATAATAATCCAGGGTTGCACCAATACTCAAATCAATAGGAAGTTTATAGGATGAGCCCAGGAATAATTTTGATAGACCGCCTCTGCCTTTGTAGGCAGTCTGATAATTTCCACTGGATGATTGAACAGAATTCTCAACATCATAGCTCACATTAGAGAAAGGTACTATGCCGGCAGCACTACCGATACCATAACGGCTGCTTATAGGAAAAGCTAAAGTGAAACCGCCGAATTCGGCTTTCGCAGAATAATTAGATGTGTTATTATCTGATAGAAATGATCCGTGATAATCCAGGTTAAATTCTATTCTGGTTCTTTTAAGATGAAATAAAGCCGCGGGATTATAAAAACTTATAAAATTCTCAGGAGATTCGGCAACCCCGACCTGTCCCATTCCAAGTTTCCGGGCGGAATAAGCAAAGTTGATGTCTCCTATACCTAAACGGGAATAAGGTGAAGAAGATTGAGAATATATCTCCGGAGCCAGCAAGGTTATGAGCATTAATAACAGAGGGATAATTTTATAGTTCATCATTTGCCTGTATAAATAATTACCAAACGAGGTCTTAATGAGGTCTCAGCTGCATCGCTTCCTTTTAACGCAAATAAATCCACCGCTATATTCTGTCCGCCTGCAGCCAGAATAAATCCATTATTGTCATGATATCCGCTGGCAATGCTTTGTATAAACCGGGCAATATTTCCCGTGAAAGTGTTGCCATCCCGGTTTAAAATAATACCGGAAGTAGTATCATATGCAGTATCGGAGGAATCTTTTGCAAAATATGCAACTATTGAATTAGTATAAGTGTCACCGGTTTTTGTAGCACTACTGTCCAGATAAACTGTGAACTGAGCCTTATTGACTATTGCTCCTTTTTGTAGGAAGGATAGATCAAATTTCACCCTGGCATCAACCGCTAATCCGGCCTGCACTGCAATATCACCGGACGGAAGAACGGGTTTATCTCCGGTTAAAATACTTACATCGGGCAGACTTATATACTTCAAAGTATCAACATTACCGGATTCAGATACAACTATTGTCAGCGTGGGAAGGCCTATAGCATTAACATTGTAAGCATCAAAACCAACTATCCGGTCAGCTCCCGTAGTATCGGGCTTGATATAAATTCCGTTGTTTGTTTTAACTGAAGTATCTGAGGCAGCATTAAGCCAGGAGGATATAGTCTGATTGTCAAGTTCAAATGAATAAAGTGAATCTATGGATGATTTATTTGAACTGATATCCGCTGGATCATAATCGAGTAGAGAAAGACTGTCGGCATTATATAGTGCGGTCCATGTATTATGAACAAAATGTACTGTATAATTTAATGAACCAGTACTTGTTCCTATATTATATTCCTTTACAAGATCGACCCTGGCACTTAGTATGTTCAAAGTAGAACCCAGAACCGCCTGTTTCAGGCTATCGGGCAGAAAAATAGCAAACCTCATCAAAGTTGAAGCTACAACATTATTAAATTTACCTACAAGCAGTCTTGGTGAATCACTTAATTGGACCTGGGTTTTGTAATCCGAGGATGATTGCCCGATTGAATCCTGGTAGGAATCAATTTTATTAACGTTCACGTAATCAGGGGATAGCAAATTATTACCGATCGAGGATGGAGAATCGCTGCAGGAATAAAACATAGTAAGTAAAAACAAAACAGGAATTAAAAAAATCCTTTTATTTATCAATTATTTCACCTGTAAAATCTTCAAAAATAAAATTACACGCATCTGTGATATTTTCGGCTACAAAGCTTGGAAATATATTTTGCTTTTGCAATATAGAAATACTTTCCATTCCGTAACCTGTTCTGACCAGCACTGTCTTCAACCCTGCATTAATTCCGCACAAAATGTCCGCAGGCGTATCTCCGATAAGGTAAGAACCTTTTAACTCCAGCTTTAATTCACCTGAAGCCCTATAGATCATTAATGGAGATGGTTTCCTGCATTTAACTTCTTCATTGCTGCTGAATTCCGGATGGTAAGGACAATAATAAAAGGCATCGATAGAGACATTATCACACTTTAGCAATTCATTGATCCGGTCATTTACTGCAATAACATCCTTATCTGTAATCAATCCCCTGGCTATTCCGGATTGATTTGAAATGACAATCAGTTTAAGATTAAGCTTATTTTTTAATAAAGAGAGTGCACGACCTGTTCCGGGAAATAATCTTACCTTTTCAGGATCACCCAGATATCCGGGGTCTTCATTCAGGGTCCCGTCTCTATCAAGAAACACGGCATACTGAGGCATCAGTTATCGTTCGATAAAATCGTTTTATATAAATCGATATATTTCCTGGCGGATGAGTTCCAGCTGAAATCAGATCTCATACCATTTTTCATAATTTTCAGCCATGCCTTCTTATCTTCAAATATTTTCAAAGCTCTTTTCAATTCTTTAACCATAGCGGCTGCTTCGTACTGCTTAAACATGAAGCCATTACCCTCACCGGATTTCTCATCGTATTTAATCACAGTATCTGCAAGTCCACCTGTTTCCCTTACAAGAGGTACCGTACCGTACATAAGGCTATACATCTGATTCAGACCGCAGGGTTCATAACGGGAAGGCATTAGGAAGATGTCCGATCCGCCTTCAATCAAATGGGCAAGGTCATCATTAAATCCCAGGTATGCTGCAAATTTACCCTTATACTTTGAGGCCATACTATCAAAGAATTTATGATACTTTTTATCGCCTGTACCAAGGAGTATCATTTGCAGATTCAGCTTCATGATATCGGCAAATGCATCTTTTATAAGATCCATTCCCTTGGAGTCAAAAAGCCGTGCTATTACTCCCACAATAGGCGTTTCAGGGCTAAATTCAATCCTGAACTTTTCGGCAAGCTCCGTCTTGTTTGCTTCCTTATTCTCAATATTTTTTATGGAGTATTTTTTGGGAAGATGTTTATCCCTTTCAGGCGACCAGACCTTGGGATCAATACCATTAACTATTCCATACAGGTCATTTTTCCTCTTCGCTAATACAGTTTTTAACCCCGCACCTAATTCCTCATCAGTTCTGATCTCATCAGCATAGGTTTCACTTACCGTATTTATTGCATCGGCAAAAATGAGCCCGCTCTTCATAAAATTTATTTTGCCATATATTTCAATTCCCTTTTCAGAATTAAGTTCCTCAGGTAAACCTGTTTTCTTAAATACAGTTTTAGGGAATGTTCCCTGGTATGCAAGGTTGTGAATAGTAAATAAGGTTTTAAAACTCTTAAACTGTTCTTCCTCCTTATAGATAGTTTTCAGGTAAGCAGGGATCAGACCACACTGCCAATCATTACAGTGTATGATATCGGGTATCCAGCCGAGTTTACATATCAGCTCGAATACCGACCGGCTCAGTAATATAAATCTTTCGTCATTATCAGGATAATCCTCACCGGTCATTGGATCCACATAGAGGCTGTTCCGGCTGCCGAAATATTCCTGGTTATCCAGAAAATAAATCTGCACCCTTACTTTCTGCCCGGGTAAAAAACAGGATTTTAGTGAGAAGACAACATCTTTATCACCAATTTTTACAGAAAGATCTTTTAATCTTACTACTTCATGTATCTTGAATTTTCTGTCGTCAACTGCACCATATTTTGGTACGACTATACGGACTTCATGTCCCATTTCCGAAAGCATTTGCGGTAATGCAGCAGAAACATCCGCTAAACCACCTGTTTTTACAAATGGAACTACTTCCGATGAAACGAAAAGGATTTTTAATTTTTTTGCGGGCATCTTGTAAGTTTATTTTAAATGAATAGCGTAATTTACGAAATTTCAGTTTGTTTCTCAAAAAAAAGTTTATATAATCCCTTGAATCAAAGGTCAATTCCAAATCTATCAAATATAGATGAATTGCGTTAACATCTCTAATTTTGGAACAAAGGGGCTTTAAATAATACAAGTCTTTGGATTACAATACTTATTCCAATTATCACTTAGAACCCTTATATTTTAATAAAATCGTAATTTTTGTAAAAAGATTATTAAATTTAAGTGGTGATATTTACTTATTAAGCTAATAATCAGATGTATAAATTTTCAAAATACATATACTT
>DATFVA010000378.1:0-11821 GCA_035260565.1 Ignavibacteriaceae bacterium
TTCATTTTTAAAGCATTTGCCCGAGGAAAAAATTAAAAGTATAATTGCTTTTGTACTTGTTTCAGGAATGCTATTCCTGAATTCCTGCGATGCGCCGAGAGAAAACCCTCTTGACCCTAATTCTCCTGATAATCAGCTCGGCACTATCGATGGAAATGTACAGACATTTAGTCTGCCGTACACCCCCATAAAAAATGTTGAAGTATTCTGGAATCCAGGAGATAGATTGGTTTATTCAGATACTTCCGGGAATTTTACCATTCCAAATATTAAAACGGAAAATGGCTCCTTAATTTTTCGTAAAGCGGGTTTTCATACGGATACTGTTCAAATTGATTGGGCAGGTACACGGAAGGTTAATAAGCAGGTCAACCTCAACCAGATTCCCTTGCTCGATAGTTTGTTTATATACACTGAGGTTATTAATACGATTAGTCCTATTTCTAAGATGAATAGTTTGGTGATTCAGACTAAAATAATTGATGTGGACAATGATATTGATACAGTCTTTGTTTTAAATGATCAGCAGGAACTCGCTAAAGCCATGGATTTTAATGTTGCTTCCAAATATTTTCAGGCAGTCTTGACTCCCGAAGAACTGAATATTTCTGATATAGAACAATCGGTTGGTCTCGAATTTGATTTCCGTATAAGAGATGTTTTGGGAGATATATATTTTTTGCAGGGCGGCAAAGTTACCCGCATTATAAAGGACCAGGTAACTGGTCTTCAGCCAGCAAATGATCAGGTAGTGACATCAATGCCCTTTAATCTCACATGGAACAGTTTTATAGCAGGTTATCCCTTTCATTATATGGTGGAAATTTATACAGATGATGGTAGTCTCCTCGTAAAAAGAGGCCGCGATATATCTGCCCAGACCACAACATTTGCGGTTGATAGTATAGATTCCGGAAGCTATTATTGGGTCATTTGGGTAATTGATGATTTTAATAATAAGGATAGATCGCTGCCGGCAAGTTTTAGTGTTCAATAATGGAGAAAATATTTTGAGAATGAATGGCTCAGCAGAGACAATTGAGAATATAAAGCAGATCGGAAAAGAACAATTCGAAACTCTGTATAAAATCAGCCAGGCTTTAAATTCTGCTATTTATCAGGACAGCCTGATAAAAGAAACGCTGGACGTAATCATCCGGGTGCTTCACGCTGACAGAGGATTATTTGTAAAATATGAAGCTGATACAAATAAATTTTCTATTATCGGCGCCCGCAATATGGAGCAGCAGAGCATTGGCGATATTTCTGTTTTTTCATCAAGTATTCTGCAGAAAGTAATAGAAAGAGGAAATCCTGTTCTTTATCACGACGTGCAGAATGATCCGAATATATCGCAGTATGAGAGTATCCAGATCCATAATATAAAATCTATCCTTGGTGTGCCGATTAAACGGAATGATAAAGTCTGGGGCGTAATATTGGTCGACAGTAGTATAAACCGGAAAGAATTCACTGAAGAGAATATGGTCTTCCTCGATTTCTTCTCCAATTTAGTTTCACTCGCTCTTGATAGAATTACACGGCTGGAAGCTCTTGAAGATGAAAATATAATCCTTCGTAACCAGCTTCAGGCTTCAAAGAATATTCCTGAATTGATCGGCGATAGCCCTGCTATGCAGAAGCTTGCAACTCTTATCCATAAAGTCGCGGGAACAGATGCCACTGTTTTATTACTTGGTGAAAGCGGAACCGGGAAGGAATTGGTAGCAAGGGCAGTACATAATCTCAGCAGAAGAAGAGAACTTCCGTACCTCGCCCAGTTCTGTGGATCTATTCCTGACTCCCTGCTTGAAAGCGAACTGTTCGGATACAAAAAAGGTGCGTTTACCGGTGCAAATACTGACAAAAAAGGACTATTTGAAGTCGCCAGCGAAGGAACTTTTTTCCTTGATGAGATAGCAGATATTTCTCTCGCTCTGCAGGCAAAATTGCTTAGAGTACTCCAGAATAAGGAAATTATGAGGTTGGGGGATACACAGATCATAAAAGTGGATGTGAGGGTTATAGCAGCTACTAATAAGGATCTGAGACAACTGGTGAAGGACGGTATATTTAGAGAAGACCTCTTTTATCGTCTGAATGTGTTTCCGATAAGAGTTCCCCCTCTGAGGGAACGGAGAACGGATATTCCGCTTCTTGTTAATTATCTCATAAAAAAATACTCAAATGAGAATATCCGGGTAGCCTCAGCTACTCTGAAGTTACTTGAAGAATATAGTTGGCCTGGAAATGTGAGACAGCTTGAGAATGTGCTGCAGCGGGCGCTGATTTTATGCGATTCGGATAAACTTTTGCCTGAACATATTGTCATTGAAGAAGAATCGAGTGATATGGAATTCGGCAGCACTCTTAGAGACTTTGAAAAAATGATTCTTATGAGAAGATTAAAAGAATTTAATGGAAACCGCACAGCAACAGCCAAGTCTCTTGGTGTTTCTGTCAGATGGGTTCAGTTAAAGCTGAAAGAGATAGAAGAAAAAGTTTAATGCATACTTCAACCGAAATATTGTATGATAAGTTTGAGATAATTGATACAATCAAGAAAGATGTGTATACAAGTGTATATCTGGCAAATCATATTTATCTCGGTAAGAAGATCATTTTAAAGACCCTTAATACTGATGAACTTTCCGACAAAACAATTCTCGCCAGGTTCAAAAGAGAAGCTAAAATTCTTGCCCAGCTTGATCACCCGAATCTAATCAAAGTGCTGGATTTCGGAATGTATAGGAATAACTTTTACATTTCGTTCGAGTACTTTGAAAGCAAGAATTTAAGGAATATAATTAGACAGAATAATTACACCCTCGAGCAGAAAAGATCGCTGATAATACGTCTTATGAAAGCCTTGAATGCTGCTCATCAGAATCATATAGTACATCGTGATATCAAACCTGAAAACCTTCTTGTGAACTCCCGGCTTGAGTTGAAGATAGCGGATTTCGGACTTGCACTAATGCAGGATGAAACCAAACTTACGGTTCAGTCGTCAATTGTCGGAACACCAAGCTATATGTCCCCTGAACAGATAAGAGGAGAAGATCTGCAGCCTCAGTCCGATTTATTCTCAGCTGGAATAGTGGTCCTTGAGCTCTTTACAAATGAGAACCCTTTTCTTGGTAAAGATATAAATGAAACAATAAATAAAATTCTGACCTTCACTGAAGATGATATAAAAACCAGGACAGAGCATCTGCCGGAGGATATTCAAAGGATCTTAACAGGTCTGCTTAAAAAGAATCCTGAAAACAGGTTCCGGTCGGCAGAGGAAGTGTTGAATATTCTCGGTATAGAGGCTTCTAATCATGACTTAAAGGTTGAAGTCGAAAACAGTAATGAAATAAATACTAATAAATATTTTATCTCCGGGGCTGTGCTTATAATTGTTATGATTCTTATAACATTCGGGATTTATTATCTGGCAAATCCTGCTTCCAGAGTAGAAATTAATAAAAACCTTTCGGAAAAAAACTATAATTTCACCGATAAAAATTCCCGCAATATTTTTACCGAAAATTATACGAGGACTGTCCCTGATGCCTCGGATGCAAATTCACTTCTGCCGGGAAAACTTTTTGTTGAAGCAAAACCCTATGCGGATGTTTATATAGATAATAAAAAAATTGATACAACACCTCTTGATCACTATATTCAATTAAATCCCGGCCCTCATTCACTTAAATTGGTTCATCCTGATTATCCTCCATATGTAAAAAAAATAAATATTTCAAATCAGAATATTGAATCGGTCAAGATTAATTTTCAGGAACTTACAGGGAGTCTCGATTGTAAAGTACAGCCCTGGGGAGAAGTTTTTATCGACGGAAAACACGTGGGTACTACCCCTCTTCGGGAACCAATCAATCTTTATCCCGGTAGATATAAAGTTCAGATAACTAACAAGCAATATGCTGATACCCTGCAGAAAAAGATAAAGATTACTGCAGAAGATACAACCGAAGTCACTTTTAGTTTTGAGAACACTCCCTCCGAATAAAAAAATATGCATCTGTTCTAACTTTCATGTAATTTACCCCTTCCTAAGCTAATTATTTTAGTTGTATGCATGATACTGTAAAGGCTTTCTTTTTTGTATTTATACTTGCCGGAATACTGACTTTAACCCCCGCACAGGAGGTTGATTCTACCCGTCTGAAAAGTGACCTGGTCCCTGATTCGGCAGCAGCTAAAGACTCATCATTTGGCATAGATACTTCTTCTATAAAGGATACAACCGTCTTAACCCCGCTGAATAAGGATTCAATATCCGTCCGGGACTCCCTTGCTCTGATGAAAACAAATTTCGATCAGTTCAAATATGCCGATGTGATTTCAATCGCGAATAAATTATTATTAAGGAAGGCTCCTTTAACTAAAGATGAGATACTGAATGTATACAAATTTAAAGGTATTTCCCACTATTCACTTTCTGAGGATGATGCTGCTAAGAAAAGTTTCATTGAAATATTGAGGATAGATACATCATACACGCTTGATTCAACAAAAACTTCTCCTAAAATAATCTCGTTTTTTAACCAGGTAAAACAGAATTATGCTCAGCAGCAGAAGGATATTGAAGCCCGTACGGTGGTTAGATTGGATACAATTTATGTCCCTAAAATCCAATATGATATCGGGCACGAAAACCGGCTCAAAAATGCCATTGCCAGGTCATTAATTATTCCGGGCCTTGGACACTTATACCTCGATGTTAATTTTAAAAGCGTTTTCCTTACAGTTTTGGGGTCTGCTGCATTGATCTCTTCTGTGTATTATAGCCTGAAAACTGAGGAAAAACATAAATCATACCTTGTCGAAACCGATCCCGGGAAGATTGAAATGAAGTATAATGACTATAATGACTTATATAGTAAAAGAAATATCTCTCTGGTATCATTTGGTGTCCTCTGGGTATACTCTCAGCTGGATATTCTCTTCTTTATGGATGATGAATCAGAAAATAATCTTTCTAAAAATGCCTCCATTGACTACAATGATTTAAGGGGATTGACCTTCCATTTATCTTATTCTTTTTGAAATTCTTCAAAGTACGAACATCCATTACAATGCACGAAAATATTTCGTGATTAATCACACTTAAAGTAATGAAACAAAGGAGAATCTGACCCATAATCACACTTTATGAGCTTTGGCACAAATTTGGGTTAGTTTAATGAAAAACCTGGGGAGATTATAATTCACCAGGTGCAAAAAAATGTACGAGAATGAGTGTTTAAGAAAAAGTATTTACTATAAGCTTTTCAGTTCAATAATAGTTCTTTTTTTTATTGGGGCTGTGGTTGGCTGCAGCAAAGATAATTCCGTAGAGATTGAAGATGTAACGGCAAAAGTTGTGGGCAGGGTAGAGGCTGATTCAGGATTAACTGGTATTTCGGTAAAGCTTATCAGGTTAGATGATTTAGCGAAATCTCAAACTGTATCTCTGAAGGATGTATATACAAATTCAGAGGGAAAATTTATCCTTGAAACCTACCTTGACGGAGAAACTAATCTCCTGGTACTGGCTGATAAAAACAACAAGGAGTGGCGAGGAGTTTTAACAGCGGGTGTAAAACCAGGAATTGCCGTTTATTCTCAACCGTTAAATGATGTAACAACAGTTTGTGCCGATTTATTTATAGATGGAATTAAATCGGGCGGAAAACCGGAATATCCCTCTATCAGGCTTCTGATAGATAATGGTATTGCCGGAACCCTCGACAGCAATCGTGAATTCATGAATAATGTAACAATTGCTGTTGAAACTGAAATTAATGCTGAAAAAGAAACTTTACTACGACCGGAAATAGGTGGAACTACTTCGCAATGGCAGCAGATAAATATCGCAAAGTTTGCTGCCCAGACTGCTTTTGACAGAGATCTCTATTATGCTGTATCAAAGAGTGCTCAACAGACAGCTATGTATAGCTACCTGGGTTCTCTTTCAGATGCTTATGTTGATGTGGGCTTGCAGTCTGATACTTTCAGTAAGGTACTTGAGGCATCCATAAGGACTTTATTGAAAGAATTTGAAGGAATCAACTCCCGGCTTGAGTTTGAATTTAAGAGAAGAACTGCTGAAATAAGAGCGGCAGTCTTAAATGTATCGGTCTTGTCGGAGTTTCAAAAGCTGGGAGCTGATCCCTCAATCGTCAACCAGGTTATTTATGCAGGTGAAGATCTTCAGGAAAATGTTGAAAAAATTCAATCAGCTGAAGAATTATCCACTGAATTTGATGATTATCGGGATCTGGTTCTGAACATACTTGTAAAAGTTCTGGGCGTTTATGGTAATTCCATTCGGGCGTTACAGGTTAATGTAACAGAATATAAAGAAATACTTATAACTGAGGTTGGTAATAGTTCCGGTATGGATGGAATCATAAGTGCTTATATAAATTTTTATGGCAATATAAACAACCTTGTAAAACAGCAGATTTATCCGGAAACCGTTCAACAGAATGCTGCTGCTGAAGTTCTGATTTTATTGAATATGTATTTTTAATTTTTATTTGGCTTGTATTTGCCTCCCCCTCGGGCAAATATATGTTCCCTCAACAAAGGCCTAACACCCCTTAAGCAGCACACTTAAGGGGTTTTTTATTTTGTACACTAGAGAACAAAATCGATATTGAAATGAAGACTTTTTACACTTAATATTCAAAAGTGCCTGTAGAGACGAATAAGATAGGTTGATTGAAATTTTATTCAGGAGATTGTGTTAATGAAAAATGTTCTGCCGGGACTTATCCCGTATCGCAAAGCAGATAAATGGGGCTTCTGCAATTCGAAAAAACAAATTCTTATTCCGGTTAAATACGACCGTGTCGGAGCATTTATTGAAGATCTTGTACGTGTTAAATTAAATGATAAATGGGGATTTATTGATATTTCAGGGAAAGAAATTACCTCAATAAAATATGATGAGGTTGAAGATTTTCATACCGGATTTGCAAGGGTGAACTTCGGTATTAAAAAGAAAGATGATAATATAATCTTTTCGGGAAAATGGGGAGTGATCGATAAAACAGGACGGGAAATTATACCCGTTCAGTATACTGAGATAGGTGATTTTCTGGATGGATTGTTTCCTGTTAAATTAAACGATAAATGGGGACTATTAAATACTTCTGCCCTGAGCATCGCCCCTATACGATATGATGAAATCGGTGAGCTGAAGGAGGATTATCTCCCTATTAAGGAAAAAGGCAAATGGGGCTTCATAAACAGAAAGGGTGAGAAAGTAATACCTGGAAATTTCGATGATGTCGGTTCTTTTTTTAATGGAATAACTTATGTCAGATTAAATGATTGGTGGGGATTGATAGATAAAAACGGTAAAGGTGTAACCCCTATTAAGTATGATAAGATTGGTGAAATCAGAAACGGTTTAATTTCAGTAAAAATTGGAGATAGATGGGGATTCATCGACAGGAGTGGCACAGAGTATTTTGAAGATTGATATCAATAAAATAAAAATCACCCGGGAGGTAGTGTGCTGTCGGGGGACACTACAGAATTCTATCGGTATTAGAGAAGTCAGAATCCTACCGGGTGATTAAAAGTTCCGAATTTTAATTATATCTACTCACTTAAGCAATAAAAGTTTCCTCGTAGATAAAAAATTACCTGATTCAAGTTCGCAGAAATAAACTCCTGTTGATAAACCGTAATCGCTTGAATTAAAATTAACACTATAAATCCCTTCTTGTTTTTCATTGTTTATTAACTCCGCTACTTGCTTTCCAAGTATATTATAAATCTTTAGAGAAACATAACTTTTTGAAGGCACAGAAAATTTTATGGTGGTCTCAGGATTGAACGGATTTGGATAATTCTGGTATAAATAAAAATCTTTGGGAACATTATTACCGGTTCTTTTTTCTTTTATTTCTGTAACAATCTGCGGAAGAAGCTTGCTCATAGACCCTCCATAAGCACCCATATCATTCCTGGTTGTTCCTTGTGAAGGGTAGAGAGCAAAACCGGGATTAGCCGGATCCTCAGGATCATTAAAAACGGGATTCGGATCCCCTCCATCGATGCATCCGGTATTCGCCCCTGGTAAATAAATATCTTCCGAAAGAACCGGATCTTCATTTAGATTGCCTTCACCTGTAAAACCTCCCTCCACATCGCTGTATGTTACGTCTGCACTGCTGCTGCCTGTAAGACATATCTGGTCGCCGGATGTCTGCATATTTCCCCAAATAATATTGTTTTTTGCTTTTATCAAGGTAGACCAGACTAATATTCCGCCTCCCTTACCTTTATTGCCTCCGCTTCCGGTAACAGAATTAAAAGCGATTACGTTATTCTCTATTATTGTTGCCCCAAGTGCAAGTGTCCACACCCCGCCGCCTCCGAAATCCTCTCCGCCGCTGTTGTTGATAATAATATTATTCTTCATTTCTCCGGTTGCATAATTCCAAACCACCCCGGCTCCGTAATGTCCCTTATTGTTTGCAATAATATTGTTGTAAAGGTGTGCATTCGAATCCCCGGCTCTGATTCCACCTCCGCCTGCACTTGTAACCCCGGTGCGGTCAATTGCTTCATTATTAATTATGAGGTTATCTCTTATTGTGGGGGAGGAAAGAGTTATAATAATTCCGCCTCCTTCCCTGTATACACCGGCACCATGTTCATCAATCCATTTGGTTCCCGTTCCTCCCGTTATTGTAAAACCGCATAGTATGGCAGTACTGTCTTCACCCGAAACAATTCTTACACAGCTTGCAGAATCAGGACTAAAAGGACGGCTGCCATTAATTACAGTATTCACGATATGCATGGGATCCTGATCAAGAATATAAATGCTGGCTATAACAATGTTTTTTCCGGAAAAATTGATATTCTCAAAATACGTTCCTTCAGCTGCAAGAACCGTATCACCGTTTTGAGCTGAATTTATAGCCGCCTGGATTGAGCTGTATTGGGAAGGGACATTCAATACTGCAGCCCTGAAAAGACCCTGGAATAAAATGCCGACAAAAAAACAAGAAAGCAGAAAAAACCGTAACATTTGACCTCCGTATATTTAGGGATAAAAATTTTAGAGGTAATCTATATCCGGAACTAAATAAAATCGTCCTGAAACACGAATCAGAACTATTTTTTGCCGGTCAAACTGATGAACGGTTAATTATGCTGATTTCTGAACAGCACGATGAGTGTGGTAGGGGAGATACTTTTTTCTGTATTCAGTAGGGGTAACCCCAGTATACTTTTTGAAGGTTGTGTTGAAAACAGATTTTGAATTGAAACCGACCCCGTATAAAACCTCAAGCACGGTCATTTTTCTTTTAGCAGGATTGGATAAAATCATTTTAGCGTCATCAATTCTATAACTGTTTATAAAATCATAGAAATTCTGATTTCTTCTCTCATTTATTATTCTGGATAAGATTCTTGGATTTATTTCCAGACGTTCAGAAAGTTCTTTTAATGTTAATGTGGATGTAAGATAAGGCTTCTCCTCTGCCATATAATCGAGCAGCTTCTTAAGGTGAAAATTGCTTTCTTCTTCAGAAACAACCTGATCAGTTTTAGTTTTGGGCAGATCCTTTTCGATCCCGAAGAACTGGAACGGCTGCTTAAGTCCCTTATAAATAACCAGGTTGGCAAATACAAAATTTATGGTGATTGAGATAAAAGTCAAATAGCCTGATAATTCGGTAGAAATTCCGCTTATATTCCGTAAAAGGAAATGTGTGAAATCGATCAGCCACATGAAAAGAAAAGCATAAAGTACTAGTTCAAGCCATCCGAGTTCCAGATGATGAACCATAGAATACAGTGATTTGATCCTTTTGCTATAGCTGAGCAGGAGGAACAATGTAGCCGCCATATAAATTAGTATCTGAACATTCATTGCAAGATTTACCCGGAACCCTATTGAATACGGCAGTATGGCTCCTTTCTGAAGCATTTCTATTTTAACTGATATAGGTTCAAAATGATAATAAACGGCATACAGTGCATTGTAGATTAAAAAAGGAATTATATGAAGTAAATCTGTTTTCTTAAGCCGGAAGTTATTTCCTGTGAGAGATCGGGTATATAGAAACAAAAGAGGTCCAAATAGAAATCCGAATGAGGTTCCTATAAAAAAGAAATGAGCACCTGAAGGAAGAATGTATTCGGAAAATGCAAACAGAAGATATCCGATTAAATACATAGCATTACTAAAAAGAAAGGCGGACAGCAGCAGCTGGTTTATCCTGTTCCCTTTTTTTAGTGTTAAAAGAAAAAAAGAGAAAATAAATAACTGCAGGGTCGCAACTATAGCTATCAGGTCGGTAATAGATAACTGCATTAATTAACACCCGGTTTTATATACCTCATTATAGGCATTTTATTGAAAAATGTCTATGATGTTAACTAAATCATAATGTGATGATTTGCTCTTAATATTTGAATTCCCTCCCATTTTCGGTAAATTTGAAGTCAATTTTTAAATCCGGAACAAAGCGTAAATGCGATATCCTTTTTCTGAAATAGAATCTAAATGGCAGCAGTTCTGGACGGAGAACAAGGTTGCTAAAACAAATTTAAATAAAACCGACAATAAACTTTACTCCCTTGTAATGTTTATTTACCCTTCAGGTGCAAAGCTTCATATCGGGCACTGGTACAACTACGGACCCAATGATTCTTGGGCAAGATATAAGAAGCTGAAGGGATATAATGTCTTTGAACCGATCGGATATGATGCTTTCGGCCTGCCGGCAGAGAACTATGCAATTAAGTCAGGCGTACATCCGTATGATAGTACGTTGAAGAATATAGCTGACATTCGCACACAGTTAAAAAAGATGGGCTGCATGTATGACTGGGATGCCGAGCTGATGACCTGTGACCCTGAGTATTATAAATGGAACCAGTGGTTGTTTTTAAAACTTTATGAAAAGGGATTAGCATATAGGAAAAATGCACCGGTGAACTGGTGTCCTAATGATCAGACTGTACTCGCTAATGAACAAGTTCAGCCCGACGGAACCTGCGAACGGTGCGGTGCAGTAGTGATCCAGAAAAATCTTACTCAGTGGTTTTTTAAGATTACAGATTATGCTGAACAACTTCTCCAGGGACTGGAAACCATAGACTGGCCTGAGAAAACAAAACTGATGCAGCGCAACTGGATAGGTAAAAGTGAAGGAGCTGAAGTTAATTTTAAAGTTAACGGCAGCGATGAAATTATATCAGTCTTTACAACCCGGCCGGATACTCTGTACGGAGTTACTTATGTGGTACTTGCACCCGAGCATCCGCTTGTTGATAAGCTTACGGCTCCTGAGTATAAAGCAGATGTTGAGGCTTATAGGGAATCTGTGAAGCTGCTTTCTGAAATCGAACGGACTTCAACAGTTAAAGAAAAAACCGGGACACCGATCGGTGCTTATGCTGTTAACCCGGTCGACAGTGAAAAGATCCCGATCTGGATAGCTGATTATGCATTGCTGACGTATGGAACAGGGTGCGTAATGGCTGTACCCGGTCACGATGAACGCGATTTTGAATTTGCTAAGAAGTTTGCCCTTCCTGTTAAAAAGGTGATACTTGAACCCGGTACTGAAGTTGATGAAGAGCTGAGACAAGCTTATACCGGAACCGGTAAAATGGTCTTCTCGGATGAGTTCAATGGACTCGATTCTGAAATCGGTAAGCAGAGAATAATTGGATATCTTGAACTTAGAAATTTTGGAAAAAGGAAAATAAATTTCAGGCTGAGAGACTGGCTGATATCCCGGCAGCGTTACTGGGGCACACCGATACCTGTAATTCATTGTCCTGACTG
>DATFVA010000379.1:0-4654 GCA_035260565.1 Ignavibacteriaceae bacterium
GGAGAAATTCGGTGCGCGGTATGAAGAAGTAAAATCGTATGATGAATATTGCAGCAGGACACTGGAGGTTGTATTTGCTTCAGATTATAAAGACAACCTGAGATACGTGTACAACAGGCTTGGATTCCCGTATACCTTTGGTTTGGACAGGTCTTATTTCCGGTCGCAAAGCAGGGATAATATTTATTATCTCGAGATCAGGAATAAAGGGACTTCCAAAGGAATGGGATTCAAAAGACTTTTGAAATATATGAAATACAAGGTGAGTCAGGCGGCAGTAATAGGTGACTGGTATAATGATTTAAGTCTTTTCGAAGTAGGAGGCTTTAAAGTTGCAGTATCAAACGCAGTAGCGGAAGTTAAACGGCATGCAGATTTTATTACTGCGCATGATAATAACAGCGGCGGCGTAGGTGAATTTATTGAAATGATATTACGGGCAAAAACAAGTTAATAATGAAAAAGGAAGAACATAAAAAAAGCAGTCTCCGGCTGAAATTTCTGATAGGACTCAGTGCTGTGGTACTTATAGTATTTATGTTTCCCAAGGGAGAGTCCATTGAATCTGAAGTTACAGTAGGTTCAATATGGATACACGATGATCTAATTGCGCAGTTCAGTTTCCCTATATTTAAAGATCAAAAAACCTACCAGGCTGAACTTAAAGCAGCTTCCAGCAGCGTTTACCCTGTATATCTAAAAAATCCGGAAACAATAGATGCAATACTTGACACAATTAAGAATTACGATTCTTTTCTGATCGGGATCATCGACAGTACGCTTTCGACTTCCGGTAATGAAAATCTCAACCCGACTTTTCTCAGTACTCCCTCATATAACACCTTTCAGAATCTCCGAAGGCAGGAAAGAAATATGCTGCAGAGGAGAAACCTGAAGGATATTCTGAACAGCATAAACAGCATTCTTGCTGAAGTTTATAAAAATGGGGTAATTAATCAGCCCCCAACCGATAAGGATAGTATTGCTGTCCGGACAGGAAATATTGACCGTATAGAAGCGGCAGCCAAATTTATAGATGTTAAAACAGCTGAACGTATTGTGAGGAACGGGATTGAGCAGTTGAAATATTCTGAAGATCTTAAAAATGCACAAGAGGAATATGCATCTCATTTCATTAATCCTAATATTATATACAGCCAGGAAGCTACACAGGAAGAAATTGATCAGGCTAAGAGCAATGTTTCCAAATATGTTGGGATAGTTAATGAAAATGAGAGGATAATAGCCAAACACGACAGGGTGACGAGAGAAGCTAAATTAAAAATAGATTCCTATAGAGCTGCTAAAGGTGAAAAGATTGGAGAGAGTGGTTTCTGGCTTCAGTTCGTTGGAAAATTCTTCCATATATCACTCCTGCTGGCATTGCTGACCATTTATCTTTTCCTTTTCAGAAAGAAGATCTTTTTTGATAATCAGAAATTACTGCTGATAACGATAATTCTTGTATTTGTCTGTTTTGTAACTTTTTTAATCAGCCAGATAACAGTAGATGTCCCTCTGCAGTTTCTTATATTTATTCCTGCAGCAACAATGCTGCTCACAATTATTTTTGATTCACGGGTGGGTTTCTATACCACGGTGATAATTTCCCTGATAGCAGGTGCATTAAGGGGTAATGATTATACATTTGCTGTAATGAACATTTTTGCCGGGGCTCTTGCTGTTTACACCGTCAGGGACATTAAAAACCGTTCTCAGATATTCAGATCATTTCTTTTCATACTGCTTGGTTACCTGGTTGCCGTTTTTGCTTTTGGATTGGAACGGTTTGCCCCCTTCGAATCCCTAATGATAGAGACTGCATTTGCTTCTACGAACGCACTTATCAGCCCTGTGCTTACATATGGTCTGCTTATATTCTTTGAAAGGTTTTTCAGAATAACAACTGATCTTACGCTCCTTGAGCTTTCGAATTTTGACAGACCTTTATTGAAGGAACTGGCCAGAAAAGCGCCAGGCACTTTTAATCATTCAATGACTATGGGTACGCTGGCAGAGACAGCTGCGGAAAAAATTGGTGCTAACCCTTTACTTGCAAGGGTGGGAGCATATTACCACGATGTCGGTAAGATTATCACGCCTCAGAACTTTGTTGAAAACCAGCTTAATAATCAGAACGTACATGAAAACCTTACTCCTGAGGAAAGCGTGGAACTAATCAGCAGGCATGTTAAAGAGGGGATAGAACTTGCACGTGAGTATAACGTTCCGCAGGAAGTTATTGATTTTATTCCGATGCATCATGGTACAATGGTAATTTCTTTCTTCTTTGAGAAGGCCAAAAAACTGTATGGCGAGGAAAAAGTTATTATTGACGATTACCGCTATCCAGGGCCCAAACCCAATACCAAAGAAACGGCAATTATCATGCTGGCCGATGGAAGTGAATCAGCAGTGAGATCTATTGAAGATCCCGACCCCGTAAAAGTGGAAAATTTAATCGATAAAATTATTAAGGGAAGGATTAATGACGGACAACTTGACAATTCCCCAATCACATTCAGCGATATAGATAAAATAAAAGAGGCATTTATAAGCATACTTCTCGGGCAGCACCATCGCCGTATCCGCTATCCTAAACAGGAGGAAATGGAAAAGGGTGAACCGGAGAAAAAAGAAGAACAATGAAAATATTTCTGGATGAATATCTCGCTGTATTAAAATTAGAAAAGAACTTATCAGAGAATACCATTGATTCCTACAGAAGCGATATAAACAACCTGATCCAGTTTTTGATGAATTATAATATAGAGGATCCCCAACAGATAAAGTATAAACATCTTGCTGAATTTTTTAAGTTTCTGAAAGAAGCAGGGCTTGCAAACAATTCTGCTTCCCGTTATCATTCTTCTCTTAAAGGATTTTTTTCCTACTTATTTCAGAATAACTATATAACCGAAAACCCTGTTGAGAAAATACCTTCCCCTAAATTGTCCAAAAAGCTTCCCCAGGTTCTTTCCATTAATGAAGTAGATTCCATTCTGTCGATGCCCGATGTAAGTAAGAAACTCGGGTTAAGAGATAAAGCTTTGCTGGAAGTATTTTACGCATGCGGTATACGTGTAAGTGAGTTAATTAACCTGAAAATTTCCGGTCTCTACTTTAATGAGGATATAATACGCGTATTCGGGAAAGGTTCGAAAGAAAGACTTGTGCCGATTGGAAGCAGTGCAGTAAACTGGGTAACAGAGTATCTGAAAACGAGCAGACCTTTACTTGAAAAAAAGGGCAAGAGTGAAAACCATCTTTTTCTTAATACAAGAGGAACAAAACTCTCGCGAATGGGGGTATGGAAGATAGTTGTCCGTTATGTAAAAGAGGCAAAAATAGATAAACAAGTACATCCGCATACGTTCAGGCATTCTTTTGCTACACATCTGCTTGAGGGCGGTGCTGACCTCCGTGCCGTACAGGAAATGTTGGGTCACGTTGATATTTCAACAACGCAGATTTATACGCATATAGACAGAGAATATATTAAACAGGTTCATAGAGATTTTCATCCAAGAGGTTAGTTTGTCCGGTATTGAAGTAAGTGATAAAATAATTTCGTTCTTAACGTTTCTGCCTATGTTTTTACTATCAATTACTGTACACGAATTTGCCCATGCACTTCTTGCAGTCCGGTTTGGAGATGATACGGCTAAAAATATGGGAAGGCTTACACTAAATCCGTTCAAGCATGCCGATATAATTGGAACCCTTGTAATGCCGGTAGCCTCATTTGCATCGGGCTTTGCACTGATCGGTTGGGCAAAACCTGTCCCAATCGATCGAAGAAAGTTTAAGCACAAGCTGAGGGATGACGCAGTTGTTTCCTTTGCAGGACCCGCATCAAACTTTTTATTGTCAATTGTATTCTTCATTTTCTTTGTGATTACAAATCATTCCGGAGTTTCTCATTATGTATTAAACCTGTTCTGGTATGGGGTATTCTTCAATGTTTTTCTTTTTGCATTCAACCTGCTCCCGATTCCTCCCCTGGATGGATCTCATATTCTTTTCGATATTTTCCCAAACAAAATAACGGCTAAGCTGCTTGGTCTTGGTTTATATGGGTCAATAATCCTGCTGTTTTTCATATATTCTCCATTATGGGGATATTTTATGGATTTAGTTAATTTAATTCTTGGAGTATTTCTTAAAACTGCCGGATTGCGATGAAGCCTCTTATAATAATTATAATAGTACCTTTTCTTTTCATTTCATGTCAAAAAGAGCCAAAAGACATTAAGGAAACGCCGCTAATAAGAACATTTAAATCGTTTGTATTTGTGGGGATGATAGGCAAACAACCGGGACTATATAAATATAGTGCTGCCAATAATACATATTCAAAATTCTGGGAAAGCAGTGAAGAGAATGTGGTTGAACTTTCCTATTCGGATAACCATTCCTCAGCTTTTTTTTTAACAGCAGTCAAAGAAGGTAAAGAAGGTATATTTCCCTTTATAAAGAATGCCAGGCTGTATGTACTCCCTGATTCAGCATCAAAACCCGAATATGTTGAGGAAATCGGCAGCGGCCTCCAGGTATTCTCAAGATGGGAGTCAGAAACAGTTTTCAGGATAGTAATTAATTCCTGGGATAAAAATATTTCAACTTATATAAATCAGAAGACGATAATCTTTAA
>DATFVA010000380.1:0-3977 GCA_035260565.1 Ignavibacteriaceae bacterium
TAGGGGATATTATCCTGTCTACACTTGTACTTGAAAACCTTGCTGCCTATTTCCCTTATACTCAGATCGATTACCTGACCGAAAGATTTGCAAAAGCTTCCGTTGAGAATAATCCATTTGTGAATAAGGTACTCACGATGAATGAAACCGAATTTCCCCTCCTCGTAGCCCTGCGTGTAAAAAAAGAAAAATACGATATAATACTTGATCTCTGGTCCAACCCGCGATCGGCGCAGATTACATTTCTTTCAGGTGTAAAATACCGGGTGGGATTTGCTTACCGTGGAAGAAAATACGCGTATAATATCCTTGCAACTGGAGAACGCGGAGAACATCATTCTGCAGAGCATAATCTCGAATTGCTCACAGCCTTGAATGTACCGGTCAAAACAAAAAATCTTCATTTTTATGTGTCTGATGAAAATGATGAATTCGGTAGGAAATTTATTGCTAAATACTGCCGGAACGAATCACTGGTAGTTGGTATTGTGCCCGCCGGGGGCTGGCCCTCAAAACGATGCGATGCTGTCAAGTGGATAGAGATATGTTCAACAATAAATAAGAAATATAAAGTTCAGTATCTTATACTCTGGGGACCGGGAGATGAATACGATGCTGATTATATTAAGAATCATTTTCCAGACCGGACGGTGCTGGCACCAAAAACCTCTCTTGAACAAATGTCCGGCTTAATTAAAAATTGCGGCTTCATAATGGCCAATGATTCGGGACCTATGCATATGGCTGCTGCACTCGGCGTCCCTACTCTCGGGATCTTTGGCCCGACAGATCCTGATAAACATGGACCTTACTCTCAAAACTCCGGATATATCTTGAAGGATGATCTGTTCTGCATCGTCTGCAATTATCTTGAGTGCCCCTATAATCATGAATGTATGCTTCAGTTGTCAAATCAAAAAGTTCTGGAAGCTTTCGAAAGAATTGCCGGAAACCTCCTTGAGAAAAAATCTTAGTTTAGTGTTTTCAGGAATTCATCCATCTTATTAGCAAGATTTCGTATAGTATGATTTTGCATCACATCTTTACCTGCATTCATACCCAGAATCTTTCTCAGCTTTTCATCCCTCCCGAGGCGTGTTATTATACTTACCAGCCCGGTGGTGTCGTTGAGATTAAACAAGAACCCGTTCTCCCCGTTCCTTATAAATTCATCATTTCCAGGTATATCGGATGCAATTAACGGTACTGAAGAAACTCCGGCTTCAAGGAGTGCCAGGGAAAATCCTTCAGACCTTGATGTCAAAAGAAATACGTCCATTGCTTTATAGTACTTCCAGATATCATCTACGTAACCGGGCATGATTATTTTCTCTCTGTTGATCCCGAAGGTCCCTGCATAATTAATTACCTCAGCCTGCTGGTTTTCGGGTATGCCTATTATTAGCAGTACAAACTTATCATCCAGCCTGGAAAAGGCTTTAAAAAGTATATCAAATCCTTTCCTCTCTTTATGGAACCAGGTTGAGAGACCCAGCACTATTTTTCCGTTGAGACTGTATTTATCCTTTATTTCCGTGCCGGATATAGTATCGATATTATCCGGGTATTCTATCCCGTTGTGGATAACATTAACCTTTTTCTTCCTGATACCTGACTTAATAAGACTTTCAGCAACCCCCCGGCTGCAGGCAATCTGGTAGTCGAAATACCTGTTGTAAATAAAAGGTCCTATAATAGGAGCACTCTTCGTTATATTCTGCCTGTAAGCTATGTTATAAAATTTGTCCTTAAATTCCTTTTTAAGATTAATTCCTAGTTTCCTGTCCAGTGAATGGTACGAAATTATATGGAGCGGTTTCAATTCTATAAAATTCTTTCTGAAGTCCGTATATATATTCTTAAAATCTTCAGACGAATTCAGCGTAATTACATTTATTCCTCTCTCTTTTGCTCTTCTTTCGGTAAGTGAATTCTCTGAAGCAAATAGTCTAAGGTCATAACCCTTCTTCATTAATTGTTCGGAGCACATTATTGCAATTTTGGCGCTCCCCGCATATCCATCCCCGAAACTTACCTGGAATAACATATGTAAATATTCTCCTTCAAATGCAGTTAATGTTTTTTTATATTTGATCAGCAAATTTGAATTATAAATATAATTATTATTTACAATAGTCAGGTTTTTTTTGGAAGCCAAAGAAGTTCCTTCATGTAAAAGATTCACCGGGTATAAACCCTGCTACCCGGATCATAACTGCTGGGAGGATGGATGCAAAGACAACCTCCCGATCGGGAAGAAGATTTTGATCATCAATTTTGATGCTATGGGCGATGTTCTTATGACCACAGCACAGCTTCCCTCCATCAAAAGAAAATTTCCTGATTCAACGATTTATTGGATCACACTTAAAATAGCAGCTCCCCTGCTTTCCGGAAATGAATTTATAGATAAAGTATATACTTATGATGCTGAGTCAATTTCCGTTCTGAATGAAATGGAATTTAATTACGTCATAAATGTTGATAAGTCTCAGCGTTCGTGTGCATTACTTAATTCAGTTAAAGCGGAGCATAAGCTTGGGTTCGGTTTAAACCATGATGGCAAGATCATACCCGTTAATCAAGGAGCCTGGTATAATTATAATCTCGGGATGGATGATCACTTTAAATTTAAAGTAAATAAAAGAACCGGACAGGATTACCTCGCAGAAACATTCGAAGTCGATTACCGGAGAGATGAATATGTATTCAGACTCACGCAGGAGGAACAAATTTTCATATCAGATTACAAAAAAAGAATGGGGATACAAGACAATGATTTTGTGATAGGTTTTAATACCGGTTGCTCTGAACTTTTTCCGAATAAAAAAATGACCATTGAGCAGCATATATACCTTATAAAAAAACTTATTGAAAAAAACTTAGGTAGGGTTATTCTACTCGGCGGTCCAGAGGATACGGATCGAAATAATATTATATGCTCTCATTTTGAAGGTAAAATTATAAACACACCAACGACTATGGGTGTACGCAAAGGTGCCTGCTTTGAGGAACTTGCCAACGTTATTGTTACTGGCGATTCCTTCGGAATGCACCTTGGAATTGCTCTGAAAAAATTTATAATAGTCTGGTTTGGGGTAAGCTGCTGGAATGAAATAGACCTGTATGGCCGTGGAATTAAACTCTACCAGGAGGACCTTTTCTGTTCTCCGTGCTGGAAGAAAGTTTGCCCTTATAACCTGGAATGCATACAAATGATCGATCTGGATAGGATTATTCTCGAGATTGAAAATTATTATAGTATAACCTGAAGGTAGCTGATGCTGACCGGGATAAGTAATATAAATCCATTCTCTCTTTCAAAACGTATTAACCGTCCGCTTATACTTGACGGAGCATTGGGAAGTTTACTACAACAATATAGCGTACCTTCTTCAAAAAAGGTCTGGATGACCCTTGCTAATACAAATTACCCTGATACTCTTCTTAAAATCCATAAAGAATATATAGATGCGGGAGCAGATATAATCACCACTAATACCTTCAGGACTAATCCTGTTGCACTCTCCGAATTTTCGCAAACGAAGCAGCTTGAGTTGATTAAAGCAGCAGTTACAATAGCCAAAGACGCAAGAAATGATCTGCCTGTATTTATAGCCGGAGCAAACGCTCCCGCCGAGGATTGCTATCAGAAAGAGAGAACTATTAGCAATAAAGAACTGGAGATAAATCATCATAATCATATTAAAACCCTTATAGATAACGGTGTTGATTTCATCTTAAATGAAACGCAAGGGCATTTTGATGAAATCAGAATAATCTGCAGATATTGTTCAAGAAATTCCATTCCTTTTATAGTCAGCATTTACCTCGATGAGAATATGACATTATTATCGGGTGAACCTCCGGAGAAGGTTATATCCTTTATATGGGAGCACGAACCTTTAGCTGTAGGCATAAATTGTATATCCCCTGCCCTGTTTAATGCTCTGGATAAGCATTTTATTAAGAACTGG
>DATFVA010000381.1:0-9932 GCA_035260565.1 Ignavibacteriaceae bacterium
AGTCCGATTAATTGAGCATCCAGCTTTTTAAATTCCTTAGCGCGTTTTGCAAATGCAACAAATTCAGTTGTGCAGACTGGAGTAAAGTCAGCAGGATGACTGAATAAAACTATCCATTTGCCTTCATAATCTTTTGGTAAATTGATCGTCCCTCTCGTTGTATGTACAGTCATTTCGGGGAGTTTTTCGCCTAACAGTGGGATACCTTTCCTATTCTCATTGTTTTCCATGAAATTCCTCATATAATTTTTTGATTGGAATACAGGATTAAAAAGCAAAAAATACGCCATTACCAGAGGGGTCATAGTGTTCAGAAATTCAGCAAAATCCTTTAGAAATAATACGTTACGGCTGAAATATTTTTTGTTTGTGAGAATTGACCTTCCCCCATAAGAGAAATAGAATAATAAGCAGTTTCTTTTTATTTTCCGTTTATTTAATAATCTTAATTACGGAGCTGCCCATAATGGCTAAGAACTACTGGCTCATTAAATCTGATCCCGGGGAATTTTCAATTGAGGATCTGAAGGAAAGCAAAGGAAAAACCACCTACTGGAACGGCGTTAGAAACTACCAGGCACGTAACTTTATGAGAGATGAAATGAAAGAAGGTGACCGGGTATTGTTCTATCACAGTAATGCCGATCCAAATGCAATTGTTGGTATTTGCGAAATCGCCCGGGGAGGGTACCCTGATCATTCTCAATTTGATCCCGATGATATACATTTTTTCCCATCGGCAAAAAAAGAAGACCCAACCTGGTTTATGGTTGATGTGAAATTTGTTAAACAATTCAAAAAGCCTGTAACCCTTGAGGAGATAAAGGAAAATCCAAGGCTGAAAAGTATGAGACTTGTTCAGAAAGGAAACCGGTTATCTGTTATGCCGGTCGAGAAGGATGAATTTGAGGAAGTAGTGAAGATGGGCGGGTGAGTAAATTCAAGTTCAGGTTAGGTGCAGGTACAAGTACTATCCGGATCTCTGGCTGACTTTCCACGATTTCTATAATTAATAGAATCCCGGCTTTAGCCATATATCTTCATGATTTTCTTCTGTTTTCTCTTTGACTAAAGCTGTCTTCCTCTCAGTTTTACTGTCCCCGCAACTTGAAAGTCGTGGCAAGTCAATCTTCTCATACATTATTGAGCCCCTGCAATCTAATGAACTGAAGTGAACTTTAGCTTACGTTTTTATTCCAGGCGGTCTTATTAGCAACAAAATAAGTCTGCATCAATTAATTTTCCATTTATCTTCAGCATAAAATTCTTTCTTCATCAGGAAATGGGGTACCGATTCAAAAAGCGTGTGCGACCGGGAAACAATGCTGTATCCATGCCTTTCGTAAAAAGGTATTGCGGTTTCTCTTGAATGTAATATGACATATTGTGCACCAAGCTGGCGTACTTCGTCTTCAAGTTTTTTCAGTACAACTGAACCCAGGCCTGTATTCTGAAAACGCGGTTCAACTGCCATAAACCTGATCTGGGCTTCAATATCCGTATTAAAATGAGCTCTTCCGACTGCAATTGGCATACGGTCTTCCTGACAGACCATAATATGCAGGGCTCTTTCCTCCAGTTCATCCTTTTCAGACCCTTTAGGTTGTTTCCATGGTTCCCTCAGCATTCTCCACCTGAGGTCATAATAACGATCAAAATCCTGCTGAGATTCGGGTTGTGTAATAATCATAGCTGCCTCCCTCAATTTAAAATTATGAATCTGTAAATTCTATTGTACTTCCATTGTATATAATATGATAAAAGTATGCCATAAAAAAAGGGAATCAAATGACAGGAATTATTAAGAATAGGAATGAATTCGGATTCTTCTATTGAATTATCTCTATGTCGTTATTTGTCTATTGCTGAAATCGACTGACAATTTTGTCATATTCCATTTTTCCTAATCTTACAATTGTTCGTTTTTCGCTCATTTTGAAGGGGGTCATTTTATATATCTGACTCGTACTCCTCTCGTATTGCTCAGGTACTCCTCAGGTACTCAACTTATCGGAGCGCTTTCGACTGACATTTTGTCAAACGAAGTTAAAAATATCCTATGAAAATCGGACAAGAAGCATCTCAAAATTATCTTTTTCCCCTGTCAAACGAAACGCTGTTTCGCTCCCTTCTATCCCGCATTCAGCTATTTAATCGCTTTTTAGTCAAGTAATGGAATGTCATCGTCGTTATCAGCTCTGTCTAAAATTGATTTTGGAAGATTCTTTGAAGTTTTCGCACCAAGCTCCCTGATCTTATCTGCACGGCGGACAAGGTTACCGCTTCCTTCTGTCAGCTTTTTCATCGCATCTACATAACAATCCTTAGAATCATCGATTTTTTTACCGACGTTGACAAGATCCTCCACAAAGCCTACGAACTTATCGTACAATGCCCCGCTCTGCCTCGCTATCTCAAGTGCATTCCTGTTCTGGCTTTCCTGGCGCCAGATGCTTGCAATAGTCCTGAGAGTAGCAAGCAGTGTCGATGGACTGACAATAACAATGTTCATTTCGAAGGCATCGCTGAATAAAGATGCATCGTTCTGCACAGCCAGGGCGAAAGCCGGTTCAATAGGCATAAACATCAGAACAAAATCGAGACTTTCAAGTTTATAAAGATTCTGATAATTCTTACTGCTCAGGTTTTTCAGATGTGCCCTGATGGAATTGATATGATCGCGAAGTGCAAGCTGCTTTTCCCTATCAGATTCACCAGATATGAATTTCTCGTATCCGACTAATGATACTTTAGAATCTATAACCAGACTTTTATTATCCGGAAGCTTGATAATCACGTCAGGCTGATATCTTCTGCCGGATTCTGCTGTAATACTTTCCTGCAAAGAATATTCACGCCCTTTTACAAGCCCCGATTTCTCAAGAAGGCTTTCCAGTATGAACTCACCCCAGTTACCCTGTGTTTTACTTTGTCCTTTTAATGCATCTGTCAGGTTTTTAGCTTCCTGGGTAACCTGCTGGTTTAACTCTTTTAACATTGAGAGCTGTTCCTTCAATGATGCGTGCCCCTTGATGCTTTCTTTACTGCTCTCGTCAACTTTCTTTTCGAACTCGGATATTTTATCCTTAAGAGGATTAAGGATTTCATTTAACTTTTCCTTGTTCTGTTCGGAGAATTTATTTCCTTTTTCCTCAAATATTTTGTTGGCAAGGTTTTCAAATTCTTTGGTAAACTTCTGCTGAAGTTCATCGATATCGCTCTTCTGTTCCGCCAGCTTTTCTTTCAGATTATTATTTGTCTCTTCCATCCTTGAGACAGAAGATGAAAGCTCAAGTACTTTCGCTCTTTCCGTTTCCAGTTCGGCACAATTCTTTTCGAGCGAGATTTTAAGCACCTTCTCACGTTCTTCAATTCCCGATTTCTCGGATTGCGACTGGTTCAGCTGATGCCGCAGGTTTTCAAGATCTGCTCCGGTAACTGCAGATGCATACTTAGCTTTCAGAATTAACCAGCCGATTACAAAACCGATGGCCAGACCTAAAATCAAAAATACAATTTCCATTCTTATTCCAGACTTCCTGTTACTTTCTCAACTTCATCTAAAATTTCACACGATCTTACTACTTCTTTCATCTTTGTATGATCGGGATAAAGAGGACGGTCGACATCAAGGTGATCAATATGTTTTCTTATTATTTCTTTTGCTTTTGCCACGCCTTTACCTGTATTATGATCCCTGAAATCAAGCGCCTGCGCCGCTGCCATAAACTCAATTCCCAGAACACCGCAGGCATTATCGAATATCTGGGCATTCTTAATTGAAGTATTCATTCCCATCGAAACAAAGTCCTCCTGGTCAGCTGCTGCCGGAATAGATTGAATTGAAGCCGGCGCAGATAGAATTCTCTGTTCAACGATTAAAGAATCTGCAGTATACTGACTTAACATCATACCGGAATACATTCCTGCACCTTTAGTGAGAAATGATGGAAGTCCGACACTCAATGCCGGATTAAGCAGCCTGTTAAGCCTTCTTTCGGAAAGGACTGATATCATTGTAACAGAAGCACCAACCATTTCCATCGGGAGAGAAACCGGTGTTCCCTGGAAATTTGCCCCGGTTAACGTCAGATTGTCTTCAGGAATAAAGATAGGATTATCCCCTACTCCATTCAGTTCAATTTCCACCTGGGACTTTGCATAAGCAACAGCATCGTGTGCCGCTCCGATTACCTGAGGAGTAGACCGCATTGAATATGCATCCTGCACTTTGCTCTTTACTTTCCCTGTCTGAAGATCGCTGTCCTTTATGCATTTCATAATCGAATTTGCACTTCGTACTGCACCCGAAAAACCGCGCAGTTTGTGGAGACGTTCATCATAGGGCTTTAGATTGGCGTGTAAAGCTTCAAGCGACATAGCGGCAGCAATTTCAGCCTGCACAAGCCACCTGTTTATATCATACAGGTGAATTGCTCCCATAGCAGTTAATAGGTTCGAACCGTTAATTACAGCCAGTCCGTCTCGTGCCTGTAATCCGGGAATATTAACTCCTGCTTTTTCAAGGGCAGTTCTTCCCGGAAGCCGTTCACCCTTATAATAAGCTTCCCCTTCCCCCATCATTAAAAGTGCAACCTGCGACATTGGTGCAAGATCACCGCATGCACCAACAGAGCCTTTCTGACAAACTACAGGTGTTACACCTTTATTAAGCATTTCAACGAGGGTAAGGGTTATTTCAGGTCTGCAGGCAGAGTTTCCATGAGCGTGGACGTTAATTCTTCCGGCAATTGCTCCCCGAACATATTCGACCGGGGCAGGATCCCCGATACCGGCAGAGTGATTATAAATTAAATATTTCTGAAATTCGTTTACCTGTTCATCATTTAAGACAATTTCTGAAAACTCACCGATACCGGTGTTCGTTCCATACATAATCTCCTTTGCCTGAAGTTTATTCTCAAGCATTTTACGGCATACTTTGATCTTTTCGAGCGAATCAGGATGAAGTTCTACTTTTTCATTATAACGCGCTATTCTTACTAACTTTTCAATAGTAAGTCCGGAACCATTTAGTACTATAGACATCGTTTCTCCCTAAGATGTATAAAAGATGTTTACAAATTTAAGAATTAAGAGTGAGAAATATGAAGTAATAATGAAGGTTTGGAAACTTAAACTTCAGCAATCATTTTTTTTATTTTTTCGGAGTTTTCCCTTTTCGTCCTGTATGTAATATGGATTGTTTCATCATCATATTCTGTAGATAGAACTTCGGCCAGAGAATGGATCTTTGCAGCCTTTTTTGATTCATTCAGATTAAGATCGATATACTCCTCAACGTAAGCCGATTCAGTAATCTCTACAAGTTTATCCCTTAGCTGAGAAATATTTATTCCGCGCTGTGCCGATATTATAACGCTATCAGGATAATTATTTTTTACAAATGAAATCCGGTTCCTGTCGGCTAATGCATCCACTTTATTAAAGACTTTCACCTGGGTCTTATTTTCACTCCCTAATTCTATCAGGGTATTTTCCACAACGGCTATCTGATCCTCAAAGTAGGGATGAGTAATATCAATTATATGAAGTATAATATCAGCTTCTCTGACTTCATTAAGGGTGCTTTTGAAAGAGGCTACGAGGTTAGGAGGTAATTTACGTATGAAGCCCACTGTGTCAGATATAAGCAGCTTTTCTTTACTTCCAAAATCCAGGGTGCGTGTGGTTGAATCAAGTGTAGCAAATAATCTATTTTCAGCAAAAACATCCGCGCTGGTAAGTATATTAAACAAGGTCGATTTGCCCACATTAGTATAACCCACAAGAGTTATTTTTATCAGATCTTTTCTCTGCTGACTCTGGGTCTCCCGTTGTTTTTCTATCTTCTTCAGTTTTTCTTTAAGGTGGCTGATCCTGTTCCTTATCATTCTTCTATCGGTCTCTATTTGAGTTTCACCCGGACCTTTAGTCCCTATACCGCCGTACTGCTTTGAAAGGTGAGTCCATGCCCGTGTTAAACGCGGAAGCATATACTGAAGCTGGGCAAGTTCAACCTGCGTCTTTGCCTCATTTGATTTTGCCCGGGAAGCAAATATATCAAGGATCAATCCGCTTCTGTCAATTATCTTCTTATCTACCAGGCGCTCAAGATTTCTCACCTGAACCGGTGTGAGGTCATCATCAAAAATCACGAGATCAATTTCATTCTGTTCAACAAGATAGGCGAGTTCCTCGGCTTTCCCTTTCCCGATATAAAAAGCCGAATCCATGGCAGGACGATCCTGTATCAGTTTCATTATGGTTTCTGCACCTGCCGTTAAAGCAAGTTCCTCAAGCTCAGAAAGATGCTCCTCTACTATTTCTCTGCTTGTCTTCCTCGTGTCTAATGCAGCTAATATTGCTCTTTCGTGCGTGTTTTCAGGTATTTCGATCATTCACTTATTTTTTTCATCAATTAGTCAATAAATAAAAAATTTCCGGTTAAATTACCAATGGGATCACTGTTTTTAATGTATAAAAGTTTCGAAAAATGTATAATATTTATGGGCACATAAACTAATACTTAACTGGATTCGGGAGAATGCATAAATACTGGGCTGCCGTATATATCTCACTAATTTTATTATTGTCAGGATCAAATTATCATTTTACATATGATAAATATCAATCCTTGCCAATAATTAACCAGGATACTACTTTATATAAGGAAGGAAGTGAGGTAAGGGTTGTAGTCTGGAAACCGGACCACTATGAACCCAAACCTGGAAAATCTATAGGGATCTGGCTCAGAAGTTATTCGCTTAATTATTTGGATGCGTGCCGGAAAACCTGGGGGTACAAAAAAATATTTGTTCCCGGTGTAAATATTTATCAGGCTGTCGTGGAAGCAGGCTACAGCACTGACGATATTATGATGAACATTGCTTTTAAGGCAGGGACAGAGGACTTTAAGAAAATAATTTCTACCTGTAACGCCCGGTACTATTATATAGATGAGGCTGTTAATCACGGCTGTTTCGGGAATAAAAACAAAAGACTGTATACGTCTGATGAGCTGAAGAATGTTTATAGATTTATCCATAATGGAAGGAAAGATTCTTATTTTGTAAGCAGCGGATATAAAAGATGCAGTCATTTTGATACTCTCGCTTTTGTCTGCGATCAAATAATGTACTCCGCTTACTCCAATTGGTTTGTAAGCATCTTTCCCTGTTTTGAATCAAATATGGGATGGGGGGCCTCTTCAGAGCCTGCATGGTTAAACGGTTCAGATGATCAGAGAAGCTCCTGGGATGATATGAAAAACCGGTACGGGTCTAAGTTTAATATGAGCTGGATAAACAGTTATGAGGTCACTGAATTTGATGAGCTTTTTAATGAGGCTGAGAAACTGGGATTTTCAGAAGTATGGATTTATACTTTAGATGACCACCATTTTGATCAGTTTGGAAATATCAGTGAGGCTGCTTTCCGGCATGGCTTTTTGGATCGTTATATGAGAAAGTATTACCAGGTTTACAGATGCATCTTCAAGGCCGGATGCAGCAGCTTTTCTGCCGGTGATACGAAATGCTGGAAATTAGAGACAGAAGAAGCCACTGATACAGTTGTTAAAAAATAGATAGAGATTTTTTATTAGGATTAAATTGACTACAGGTAATGATCATTCAGCGATTATAAGATCTTTTTTAGCGCTTCTTGCAATTGCCATTTCAACGAGGGCTGTTATTAAAGCCGCAAAAAGGAATATCCTCCAAAGTTCTGAACCAAACCTTGACTGCATGACTATTTCAGAAGGGTTTTCGCTTTTAGAGATCGTAATGTGTTTTCCCTTAAAGTTAATTCCATCGAGATACTTTATGAAGTCTTGATCACTTAAATATTTCACAACAGATTCCCGCGGGTCAGCATTAATAGAGATCTCAGCAACACTTTTTTGACCAGAATAGAATTTATAATTACCGGTCACATCTGTTTTTGAATAAGTAATGAAGTTGAGACTGCCGGATTTTTCAAGATTTACAAGCTCCTCTGTTTTATCCGGTCTCTTTACTCTTACCTGTGGAAGTGTTACGTCCGAAAGCGTGACGGTAACCGGGTTACCTGCAAAGTTTTCACTTTCAGCCATATCTTTTGATGCAAGATAAAAAACTGATTTGACTAAAAGAGGGGCGAAAATATTCTTTAATGGGAAATTACTCCAGCTTAATACCGGGGATGTATTCAGGAGAAGTGCTTTACCTTTACCGATTTTATAATCACTAAGGAATGACGTCCCATCTGTAAGAGTTATGATATTTATTCCTTTACCGCCGGAAGATATTTTATAATGAAAATATATATCCGGTGACTGGAGTTTCTTTTTCTCAATACCGGAAAAAATATTACGGAAGATCGGATGATCATATTCAACTTTATCGAATAAAACTGCATTGGAGGGTTCATTTACTTTTCCCGCTGTACCTTCGGGAACAGGCAAACCCAAACCGGAAGTTATCCTGGAAAAATCAGCTGCATTGCTTTTATTACCGGGCATAATAAATAGCCCGCCTCCATTGCTTAAGTAAGCCTTCAGTCGGTCGAAATTCGAAATATTTGCAGCTCCGGTTATTATGATCACATCAAACTGTGAGAGGTCGAATGAGGAAATCTGGTTAGAATTTTTCTCTGTTAATTTTATCGTACCGGCTTCACCTGTAAGACTGAGAGCCGTTTCTACGAACTTTATATCATCCTGGTCATCATAAAATATTGCTGCAGGAATTTTATCAGGGACGTAAAAATCCGTAAATCTCTTATTGTCCTGCACTATGTCATCATCTTCCAGTTCTGCAAATGCATCAATGTAGCCTGTAGTTTTAACAACAGCTTCCATAGTAACCGATTTGCTTTCACCGGGAGAGAGTGAAATGCTCTGCTGCGCACTCCTCTCACCATTTATAAAAAGAGAAAGTACCCTGTTGCCGGCCGGCTGGTCGGAATAATTAGTAACAGTCACATCAAAACTTACGGGCTTATCCTTTTCAAAAATCTGGGTATTAACTTTAAGTTCATCAATTCCCAGGTTAAATAAATCCTTCCCTGAAAAATTAAAAGTGTAGAGTTTAACCTTATCATTTAATAACCTGCTTAAATCCGGGAGTGATTCATCAGACAGTCTTCCTTTTTGAAAATCTGATAGTAAATATATCTCTTTATTGAAGTTATTAGACCGGTCAATGATTCCCGAAGCCCTTATTAAAGCGTGGTTTATAGTGCTGCTTGAATAAGAAATATCTGCTTCCTTAACCTCTTTTGATATTTCATCCAGATCAAGCGTCGGTTTTAAATCTTCATTCCCCTGATCAGAAACAAATACAAGAGCCGCTTCATCACCCTCCTGCAGATTCTTTATAAGATTTATTATTATCTGCTTCGACTGGTTAAAATATGAACCATCGGCATCTACAGCTGACATACTGAATGTATCATCGAGGATATAAACAGCGGTTGTTTTGGCTGCCGACGTAGTGCCTCCGAGTGCTATCCCCTTCAGGGTTGGCCGTGCAAATGCGGTAACAAGCAGAAGAATAATCAGCACACGTAACGCGAGCAGCAGCCATTGTTTAAGCTTTAGCTTCCTGATTTTATTTTTCTGGAGTTCCTTTAAAAAGGTGAGAGTACTGAATTCGATCTTTTTTAATTTTTTAAGATTTAAAAGATGAATCAGAACCGGAATGCTTGCTGCCAATAGGCCGAATAAAACGGCCGGATTCAGAAATATCATTATTAAAAAATATAGGTGAAAATGAACAAATTCAATACAAGCGGAAATACATATACTTAATCTTACGAAGCCTGCGGATAAAAAAAGGGAACAGAATGCTGTTCCCTTAAATTCGTTGGTCTAAGTATTATTTCAAAGTTTTTATAAAATCTTCCTGTGTAATATTCATTTGTCTTAAAATGCTTCGAAAGGTGCCAAC
>DATFVA010000382.1:0-6913 GCA_035260565.1 Ignavibacteriaceae bacterium
TTCGGAACGGGCTCAGCGGGATATCGAAGCCTGCCTTGCGTAAAGTTTTGCGACTTGTGCGGTGGCTGACCTGTCCCGATCCTTCTAGGCAAATCATTTGTACTGCCTGTATAATATTTACTGTCGGCACACTCAAGGATATACATAAACGCCTTGCTCATATTATTTTCCCTTATTATTACTAAAAAGCCGTTTATTATCTTAAAATTAATTATTTCTTTGATAAATTTATATTGACAGCTTATTTAATTTCTCCGTTTGCCTCAATACATTCCTCCGCTTGATTCACTCCTTCTGCGTTTTTTTCTTAACTGCTATCCATATTAGCGACAACCAGCCGGCAAGGAAACACATGCCGCCGAAGGGAGTTATTATAGCGAAAAAGGTCGTTCCTGTTACTGAATACAAATAAAGAGAAAAAGAAAACAAAACTATGCCGGCAAGAAAGAACCAGCCGGATATTTCAAACGATTTCTCTGCTGCAAATGCAAGAGCAAGCAGCACAACACTATGTACAAGCTGGTACATCACTCCTGTCTTGTATATTTCGATCATTTCAGCCGGCAGAGTATTTCTCAGTCCATGTGCGCCGAAAGCACCCAGCGCCACGCCAAGGAACCCCGAAATTCCGGCAATAATTATCCATTTTTTACCCATCAGAAACTCCGGTTTTGTGTGAACCATCTCAAATTACATTGTGTACTACTACTCAAATTTGGTAAATTTACCGGCTAATAATAAATAACTAACCAATTAAAATGAAAACATTGCAGAAAATGATACTGCCTGCTTTACTTCTGGCAGTCATTCTTTTGATATATTTCTTATATTTTGCGCCCGTGGAGGCACCCGGACTGTTTTCGAACTTCGATACAAATAACAATGCTAATAAGGATATACGCGTCCTTTTAGTAAAGGAGAAAGGAATACAGACAGATGCTGTACATCAGACTGCAGCATTTTATGCAGCAGATGCCGCCGGTGTGCAGAACCTTGTTCAGGCACCGTACCCTCTGCCTGAAGGATTTGAGGACTCGCAGATGATTATATTAAAAGGTCATCTGCACAAAGATCATTTTCATGCTGTTGAAGTAAACCTGCCGTAGATTTTATGAGAGATAAATTCGAATTAACATCAACCTATAAACCTTCGGGAGATCAGCCTGAAGCAATCAAGCAGCTTACCCGGGGAATCGTAAACGGTGATAAGTTCCAGACTCTTCTCGGTGTTACAGGAAGCGGAAAAACTTTTACTATCTCAAACGTTATTGCAGAAATAAATAAGCCCACACTGGTTATTTCGCATAATAAGACTCTCGCCGCCCAGCTTTACTCGGAGTTTAAAGCCTTCTTTCCCACTAATGCAGTTGAATTTTTTATCAGCTATTACGATTACTACCAGCCTGAAGCTTACGTGGTATCAAGCGATCTCTATATAGAAAAGGATTTTTCTATCAATGAAGAAATAGACCGTTTAAGACTTAAAGCGGCCACTGCTCTTATTGAAGGAAGAAAGGATGTGATAGTTGTTGCTTCAGTCAGCTGCATATACGGCATCGGGGCTCCGCAGGATTATGCCGACCAGATAATCTTTCTGCGCCAGGGTCTGAAGATACCGAGGAAGAAACTATTGAGGGATCTGATTGATATACATTATGTAAGAAACGATACCGATTTCAGCCGCGGCACTTTCCGTGCACGAGGCGATGTTGTTGAAATTATCCCGGCATATCAATATGAAGAAGCGGTAAGGATAGAATTCTGGGATGACGAAATTGAAAAACTCAGCATTATTGATTCTGTTACAGGAGATGTCCTAAGGGAAGTAGAGTCGAATCCTATCTATCCCGCTAAATATTTCGTATCAAACCGCGAACAGGTCCAGAAGGCGATCTATAATATTGAGCAGGAACTGGAGGAAAGGCTAAAGTATTTCCGCTCCGAAGAAAAATACCTGGAGGCGCAGAGAATTGAACAGAGAACTAAATTCGATATTGAGATGATGAAGGAGATCGGCTACTGTTCCGGTATTGAAAATTATTCCAGGCACCTTGACGGTAGGGCGCCGGGTTCCCGTCCTTATAACCTGATGGATTATTTTCCTGAAGATTTCCTCTGTGTGATCGATGAATCCCATGCAACTGTTCCGCAGATCCGGGGTATGTACAACGGCGACAGGGCAAGGAAGGAAACTCTGGTTGAATATGGGTTCAGACTCCCCTCTGCACTTGATAACCGTCCGATGAAGTTTGATGAATTTGAAGGCATGCTGAGAGAGGTGATTTTTGTGAGTGCTACTCCTGCCGATTTCGAACTGGAGAAAAGTGACGGGGTTATTGTTGAACAGATAATACGTCCGACCGGACTGCTTGATCCTAAAATTGAAGTGAGACCAATAAAAGGACAAATTGATGACCTTATAGGGGAAGTAAGGATACGTGTAGAGAAAAAAGAAAAGACGCTGGTAACTACATTGACCAAGAAAATGGCTGAAGACCTTTCCGATTATCTTGATAAGATCGGGATCCTTGTAAGGTACATTCACAGCGATATAGATGCACTTGAGCGTGTAGAAATACTGAGAGATTTAAGAATAGGCGAGTTCGATGTCCTGGTGGGTGTCAATCTTTTAAGAGAAGGACTTGATCTGCCCGAGGTTTCCCTGGTTGCAATCATTGATGCAGATAAGGAAGGGTTCCTGAGGAGCGAAAGGTCGCTTATGCAGACGGCCGGCCGCACCGCCCGTAATGTAAACGGTAAAGTAATAATGTACGCCGATAGAATTACTGAATCGATGAGGAAAACAATCGAAGAGACTGAACGGCGCCGTAAACTGCAGCAGGAATATAACGAGAAGAACGGCATCGAGCCGAAGACGATATATAAAAGTATGGAAGAAATAATGTCGTCCACTTCGATTGCCGATATCAGGAAGAAAGAAGTACAGGAAGATTTCTCGTTTTCGAAAGTAGCTGAGCCTGTACTAAAATATATGAGTATAGATCAGAAGCAGGACTTGATTGAAGAGTTAATTGGTCAGATGCACCAGGCGGCTAAAGACCTGGAGTTCGAAAGGGCTGCACACCTGAGAGATGAGATAGAGCGTCTGAAGAAGATGTTGAAATAGATTTTATAAGTTTAAGCTTGCCTGCTGCAGACAGGTGAAAGTTTAAGAAAAATCCTGGAATCGTGTTATTTTAGAATCCTGGAATTTCTTAACTCCTGTATTGTCGCCTTTGTAATAAACCTGCTCCAGAAATAATCCTGACGGAGGGGCTGTATATTGAGCCGGCTCTTTCGATCTTGTAATAAGAAATATCTTTATATCCGCTCCGGTCATTTTCCTGCGTCCCACTTCAACAAGGATGCCCACCATTCTCCTGACCATCTTCCATAGAAAATGAGAACCGGTAATTCTTATAAGAATTATATCTCCCTCTTTTACTACTTGTACATCGTCAACAAGTACCTTAGTAGATTTATCTTTCGGGTCCTGGTCGGAGAAAGATGAAAAATCGTGCATTCCCTTGAACTGTTCTGCAGCTTTTTTCATCGCATCGAAGTCGAGTTTATCCTTCACCCACCAGACAAAATTTTTCCCGAATGCCGTCCGCTTTGTAGATATGCGGTATATATAGCTCCGTTTTACTGCATCGTGACGGGCATGAAATTTCGGATGTGTTTTTTCAACTTCAAGAATATTTATATCGTACGGAAGCGCATCGTTTAATTTCATCCTGATTATCTCAGGAGCAAGCATTGTTCTGACATCGAGATGCGCTATCTGGCTAAGAGCGTGAACCCCGCTGTCAGTTCTTCCCGATCCCTGTATATCAACATTTTCATTTTTGAATATTTCTTCTGCAGCTTTATAAAGGGCGCCCTGTATGGTTCTGGTTGAGGTCTGTCCCGGCTGTTTCTGCCATCCTGAGTAGCGGGTACCGTCGTATTCAATGAATAATTTGAACCGCGCCATTATTAAACTTCCGCTTCTTCTTCGGCATAATCATCCACCGATTCGAAAATCCTGACTTTCACCTTCTCCACATTGGAAGGGAGACTGCTTCCTTTAACCTTCTCGAGTATATATTTGCAGATATTTTCAACGGTTGACTGGAACCCCACTATTACTCTTTTTGATTTTACCGATTCTAAAAATTTTACTATCTCTTTATCCTGTTCATAAACCATAAATGCATGATCAAGTTCTTCAATGATAGGATTAACTACTTTTTTAAGATCGTAATAGTCCATAATCATACCTCTGTCATTAACACTGCCTTCAACTTCAACTATCATTCTATAAGAGTGACCATGAATGTTTTTGCATTTCCCGAAATGTTCCGGCAGGCGATGTCCCATTTCCCAGTGAAATTCTTTTGCAATTTTCATTATACACCTTTAGTATCGGGCTGCCAGATGAATTTATGCATCTGAAGCTGGAAGCGGGCTTTAAGCTTATCCTCAAGCATCCACTCAACCAGGGTTACGGGTTCCAGTCTGCCGAAAACAACCGACAGGAGTATGCTGCACTTTTTATCCGGTTCATATTTACCGATTATTTCTCTCGTCCACTCGTAATCCTCCCGGTTTCCAATCACAAATTTAAGTTCATCGTCAGCTTTAAGAAAATCTATATTCTCATAAAGATTCTTTTTCATCATACCGCTTGAGGGACATTTCAGATCCATAATGATTTTCACCCTATCGTCTATTCCTTTAATGGGGAGACTTCCTCCGGTTTCCAGCATAACCTCGAATCCCTCCTCGCACAGTTTCATCATCAGCTGACGGCATTCTTCATCCTGAACAAGCGGCTCCCCTCCGGTGATTTCCACCAGGCGGCAGTCGAATTCCTTTACTTTGTTGATGACCTGCCCGATGGAATAATCCTTTCCTTCATAAAAAGCATATTCAGTATCGCAGTAAGTACAGCGGAGATTACAATAAGTCAGCCTCACAAAAACGCAGGGAAATCCGGCTTTACTGCTTTCACCCTGTATTGACAGGTAAATTTCATTAATTTTCAGCATATTTTCGCAATTTTTAATATATCCGGAAGATTAATTTAGTAAAGAATACATTGACATAAAATGCTCAATTATCTATATTTAGTGTCTATTTTTTATTAAAACCAAGGAATTAGAAAATAATGGCAAGCCACAAATCAGCTAAGAAAAGAATACGCACTACAGAGAAAAAGAGGAATGCTAATAAAAGCTACGAATCTAAGTTAAAGACACATTATAAGAAAGTTCTTGATACGGAAAGCAAAGATGAAGCTGAAAAGCTCTACAAAGAAGCTGTTGCCGTTATTGACAAAGGGGCATCCAAAGGAATAATACATCAAAACAATGCATCACGTAAAAAAGCTGCATTAACCAGGCACCTTAATAAACTTAGTCCCGCAGCAGAAGCTAAATAAATACATCATCCTCGCTTCAGCGTAAAGCCGGTAACTTAGTTTCTTTATACTGGATCCCGGTAAAAGTACCTTAGTATTCATATTCGTTTTATACCTTCCTACGGCTCAGTTCTCTGAACTGAGCAGACATCCTTTTTTATACTATATTATTATAGCTTTTATTCTATCAATTCTGCCGTAATGGTCAGGGATGTTTATGTAAAAATGAACAAGAGGTAAAATAATTAATCCCTTTAGCAGCTGCGTAAAATGGCTGCATTTCCATTTCTGACCCAGTATCCCGATTTCTGATCTGACTTTCCGACGTCTGATTTCCCTACCTCTGACTTCCCTACCTCTGACTTCCCTATCTCTGACTTTCCGACCTCCGACTTCCCGACCTCTGACTTTCCAACCTCTGAATTTCCAACCTCTTACTTCCCGACCTCTGATTTCCCGACCTCTGACTTTCCAACCTCTGACTTTCCGACCTCTGACTTCCCGACCTCTGACTTCCCGACCTCTGACTTTCCGACCTCTGACTTCCCGATTTCCGACTTCCCATCTCCTACCCCTCGATCTCCTACCCCTTCATCTCCGATCTCCTCCTTTTGGATTTAATGATTCGCTAATTATCACTAAATTTGTACTATGAATAAAAAAATAACTTATTAACCAATCCGGGGAGAAACACAATGCACGATAAAAGTATAAAATTATTAAATAAAGCCGTTGGTGATGAACTATCAGCCGTTCATCAGTATATGTATTTTCATTTTCACTGTGACGATCAGGGATATGATTTACTTGCTAATTTATTCAAGAGAACAGCTATTGCTGAAATGCTTCATATAGAACGCCTCGCTGAAAGGATACTTTTCCTGAAGGGTGAGGTTGAGATGGCTGCTTCTTCTGAGGTTCAGAAACACCAGGACGTTGAAGCCATGCTGAAACTTGCAGCTAAAATGGAAGAGGACAGTGCCCGTGAATACAATTTATGGGCAAATGAATGTGCGGCTAATGCCGATTCCGTTTCTAAACAGCTGTTTGAGAGTCTCGTAATTGAGGAAGAAACTCACTTCGACCAATACGATACTGAACTCGATAATATGAAAAAATTTGGTCCGAATTATCTCGCTCTTCAATCAATAGAAAGAAGCAAAGGACGCGAAATGGGTGCTGCACCTGTTAAGTAATTCCGCCGATCAGGGCATTCAATAAGCCGGTTAATGCCGGCTTTTATTTTCTCCCGGCCGTCAAATCTTCCAAGATTGACGACAATAATGTCAGTATTTCTTTCCTTTTGCGCTGTTTCAGCCAAAAATACCCTTAATTTTTATGGCAGAAGTTTTGCTCTGTGTACAGCAACTAGTTGAGTTGGAGGCATTTATGAACATTGAAGCTGTATTAATTCTCGCGCAGGTATTTATTTTGCTGTATCTTGGACTGAAATTCTACAAAAAAGTACTTAACAACAGGATCAGAATAAAATAATTTTCTGCCCGTGTC
>DATFVA010000383.1:0-2436 GCA_035260565.1 Ignavibacteriaceae bacterium
TTATTTTTGTTTATGTCAGAAAGTCTCCGTCTTCCCTGGTTCCCCGAATTGGGCCTGAACAACCTAAATTTGGGAACCGGAAAAAGATCCATAGTTAAGGAAGGGGTCCTTGACAAAAAGTATCATATAACTGTACCTCAGGAATATGCCCGATAATATTTACAGAAAGCAGGTCGAACTATTATTGCGTATACTGCCTTCAATTATGAGAGAAGAAGTATTTGTTCTAAAAGGAGGAACTGCAATAAATTTTTTCTGGAGGGATTATCCAAGGTTATCCGTGGATATTGATTTGGCATATATTAAAATCCAGCAAAGAGATTTATCATTGCTTGATATAAGTAACAGACTTGAAAGCATAAAGGTTAGACTGGAAAGATTCTTTCCCGGAATAAATATTGAATTCAAAAAAGAGCAAAATAAAGGATTGGCATATGCATTAATTATCAGATATGAGGATGCGACAGTAAAGGTTGAAGTTAATACTGTTATGAGGGGAAATGTTTATCCAACAACAGACAAAAAGCTCTGCAATAATGCTGAGAAGGAATTTGAACTTTCAGTTACAACAAAAACTTTATCATTTGAGGATCTTTATGCGGGTAAAATTTGTGCAGCATTAGATAGACAACATCCCCGGGACTTGTTTGATATTAAGCTCCTTTTTGAAAATGAAGGATTAACTGAGAAAATAAGGAAAGCATTAATAGTCTACCTGATAAGTCATAGCAGACCAATAGTCGAGGTTCTTAATCCAGGCTTAAAAGACATTAATAAAACTTTTGAGCAAGAGTTTACTGGAATGACCGTTCAGGAAATGAAACTCCCTGATCTACTAGAAGCCCGGTCGGCTTTAATCAAAGAAGTGAAGAAAGCTCTAACCGGAGATGAAAAAAAATTCTTACTCTCTTTTAAGAACAGGCATCCCGAGAGGAAACATTTAAATTTGGATGGAATAAATAAATTACCAGCGTCAAATGGAAAATCATCAATCTTGCGAGGATGAAACCTGAGCTTCATAAAAAAGCATATGAAAAATTGGAGAAATATTTATTGGATTAACTTGTAAAATATATAGTCTAATTTCCCGGAACGACATCCAATTGGTGCCGAATTTTATATAGAGGCATCAGCTTTCAACTCTCTCATCTCTTTAATAAATTTAGAATCATTAAAAAATATTATTTACTATGAAAACTCTAATACTAATTTTATTTGCCGTTGTGCAGTTGGGTGCACAGTCCTTCAATGATTATTTTATCGATAAAACAATGCGCATAGATTACTATCATACAGGAAACTCAAATTCTGAGATGGTGACTATCGATCATATAAATACATACGGTACATGGGCAGGCAGCCTTAATAACCTTATTGATAATTTTAATAACGGGCAGTATTACTACAAAGTGTATGATAATAAGTCGGGCAGCTTAATCTTTTCCAAAGGCTTCGACAGTTATTTTAAGGAATACCAGACAAGCGATGAAGCTCTGAATGGGATACAGAAAACCTTCCAGGAAAGTGCAATTATACCGGCTCCGAAGAATGAAATTAAATTCACCCTGGAAAAAAGGGATTCACTCAATAATCTTCACGAAATATATTCAACTATAATCGACCCTGCAGATATATACATATCCGGTGAAGCTGTTGATAACAGCGGGGTTACTGTTTATAAACAATATTATTCGGGCGATCCTCACACAAAAGTTGATGTGGTTATAATAGGTGAAGGCTATACTAAAAATGAGAAGTCGAAATACGAAAAAGATCTGAAGCATTTTACCGACCTATTTATCAATCAGCAGCCCTATCAGCAATTGAAAAACAGCTTTAATATATTTGGAGTGTATAAGGCTTCAATCGACAGCGGGTGTGATAATCCCGGTGCGGGAATTTATAAAAATACTCTGCTGAGTACGACTTACTACTCGCTCGGTTCTGAGAGGTATATCCTTACTGAAGATAATAAAACTATGAGAAACATTGCTGCAAATGTCCCTTACGACGCTATCTATATAATGGTTAATGAATCACGTTACGGCGGCGGCGGTATTTATAATTTCTATTGCACGTTTGTAAGCGATAACCAGTTCAGTGATTATATCTTTCTACATGAATTCGGACATTCATTCTCTGGGCTTGCAGATGAATACTACACTTCGGATGTAGCATATAACGATTTTTATCCGAAGGGTGTTGAGCCTGTAGAACCGAATATTACCAGACTGCTCGATAAGGAAAACCTGAAGTGGAAGGACCTCATTACTCCCGGAATCGAAATTCCGACTCCCTGGGAAAAAGAAGACTATGATAAGTTTGACCTCGCCTGGCAGAAGGTAAGGAGAGAATTGAATCAGAAAATAGCGTCGCTCCAAAGGAATAAGGCTCCGGAGAACGAGATTGATTCCTTGAAAGAAAAATATAATAAGC
>DATFVA010000384.1:0-6538 GCA_035260565.1 Ignavibacteriaceae bacterium
ATTTATTAAATCTGCCATGTTTTTTTGCCCTTCGCCCATTGATAATCCGGGGTAAGTTATTCCCTGCCATTTGAATATCACGTTTAGATATTTATTAGTAACTTTTATAATTGTTAATTATTCATTTTTAATTGTTAACTATTTTACATGAAGCGTTACGAAAAACATATTTTTGTATGTGAAAATAAAAGACCTCCGGACGATCCGCGGGGGTGCTGCTCTGATAAAGGAAGTGTTGAGATCAGGGCAAAGATGAAGGAGAGAGTCAGGGAACTGGGACTGAAATCTAAAGTGAGGGTTAATTCTTCAGGCTGTCTCGACTCCTGTGAATTCGGTCCAAGCATAGTAGTTTACCCTGAACAGGTATGGTATTGCCATGTTACCATCGACGATGTGGAAGAAATTATTCAAAGCCATATAATAAATAATAAACCGGTAGAGAGATTGTTAAATAAGCATCCAAAATTCAACCAGGATAAAAATGGCGAATAAAAAAGAAATAAATCATGCCGCAAAAATATTTAACGTCCTTAAAAAGGAATATCCTGAAGTAAAATCGGCATTACATTTTTCAAACCCTTTCCAGCTGCTTATAGCAACAATACTTTCTGCTCAGTGTACTGATGACAGGGTTAATATAGTTACAAAGACATTGTTCAAAAAATACAGAGGACCTCAGGATTTCATTGATGTAAATTCCGGAGAGCTTGAAAAGGATATTTATTCAACCGGATTCTACAGGCAGAAAGCTAAAAGTATTAAGCAATGCTGCCAGGCACTTGTTGATGATCATAAGGGAAAGGTTCCTGCTGACTTTGAAGCTCTGAATAAACTGCCTGGTGTAGGAAGAAAGACTGCCTCGGTTGTTGCAGGAAATGCCTTCGGCATACCGGCTATTGCAGTTGATACTCATGTAAAAAGACTTTCCAATCTCCTCGGTTTCATCGATTCATCCGATCCTGAAAAAATTGAATATAAACTGAAGGAATTACTGCCTGAGGATGAATGGGTTAAGGCTTCTCATCTGCTGGCTGCCCATGGAAGGAAAATCTGTATTGCAAGGAGACCCAAATGCCGGGAATGTGCGGTGGGAACTTATTGTCCGTCTTTTAATCCTGCTAACGGCTGAAACACAAAGGAGAAAATATGCCTGATATTATGAGGGACAGGGAATACTGTCTTAATTTATTAAAAGAATATACACAGAGCGACAGTTTACTGAAACATGCCTATGCTGTTGAAACCTGCGTAAAAGCTTACGCAGAAAAATTCGGCGAGGATGTTGATTACTGGGGGAACGTGGCCCTTCTGCACGACTTCGATTATGAAAAATATCCCACTGCCGAAGAACATCCTTACAAAGGATCGGAAATTCTGAAAGCAAAGGGTTTTGATGAGAATTTTAGAAATGCAATTTTATCACATGCCGATTATACAGGGGTACCGAAAGATACCCTTCTTGCAAAAACTCTGTATGCCTGCGATGAACTTGCCGGTTTTATAACAGCCGTTACCTATGTGAGGCCGAATAAGACAGTGGATGAAGTTGAGGTAAAATCAGTAAAAAAGAAGATGAAGGATAAAGCATTTGCAAGGAATGTCAACCGTGATGATATAAGCAAGGGGGCGGAGAATCTCGGTATTCCGCTTGATGAACATATTGCTTTCTGTATCGATGCTATGAGAAAAAATAAGGAAGTCCTGGGATTGTAAATGGCTCTTAAAAAAGCTGAGAACTTCACACTCAAAGATCAGTTCGGCAGTGATTTTGAGCTGTATAAAAACCTTGATAAAAATATACTCCTTGTCTTCTACCCCAAGGATGATTCACCGGTATGCTCCAGGCAGCTTGATAACTACCAGGCGAATATCCATCTTTTCGAAAAAGCAGGTATCCAGCCGGTAGGAATAAACATTGAATCTGTCGATTCACACAAATCCTTCTGCGATATGAAAAACATTAAATTCCCCCTGTTATCAGACCCTGGAAAGGAGGTAAGCAGGAGGTTCAATACATTGAATTTCTTATCCATCAACAAAAGGAAACTGGTTCTGATAAACACTTCAGCGGAAATTGTTTACGAAAGGACTACCCCGTCGTTTTTGTACACAACAGCCGAAAAGATACTGGAAGATATCGGGATTAAACATATTATCTAAATGACTTGACAATTTGGCTAAAATAAGCCTAAATTGTAACAAATTATTAGGAGAATTTTTACAGAGTATTTGCTACTATACTTAACAATAACGGCTCTCGGAATATTAATAATCTGAAGTGGGAAGCCTTTAACAAACCGGTTGATTAGAATAATTTAATGATAGGCAAATTCTCCTTAATATTACTATCTTTTTTCAGTGCTTCTATATTCGCCCAGTCCGAATTAAGAATCATCTCGTCAAACAGAAATTCCATTACTGTTGAATATTCACCAGTCTATACTGATAGCTCTGTTGTTAAAATACAGGACAGGGATTTTATTAAATTAAGTATTAAAGGAGGGTCTGTCCCGGGAAGTGAAGAATGGGGAATGCCTGCTGTGCCGATCTCCGGCATCAACGTCGGTGTGCCTTCGGAATTCGGCAATACCATTGAGATTTTAAGCTCATCTTTCAAAAAGATAAACGGGATGATAGTGCCTAAACCAAAGCCGGTTAAAAAGGGAATATCACCTTCTTTTGAATATGAAATCAGTTCTGATTACAATAATTATGATGGATCGGCAGAACCGGTTAGTTTCGGCGACTTCGGATATATCCGTAATCTTCCTGTCCAGACCATTGTGATCCACCCTGTTAAATTCGACCCGATCTCGCAGACGATAACAATGTATAAGATCATCCGTTTCAGGATCAATTTCAGCAGCGGCCAAACTGCCTCTATCCCTGCAGATGATTTTGCTGCCGGATCAATAATAAATTTTGACCAGGCAAAATACTGGGTGCAGCCCCGTAAAGTTCAGTCACTTAAAAAGACAATTTTCAACAGCGTACTTGCAAATGGGAAGTGGGTAAAATTTGAGGCTCCTGAAGAAGGTATATATAAAATTACTTATTCGATGCTGTCATCATATGGTATAGATCCTGCCTCGGTTGATCCCCGTACAATAAAAATTTATAATAACGGGGGAGCACCTCTGCCGGAGAATCCCTTGAGTTCCAGGCCGGCCGATCTCAATGAAAATGCTATCATAGTAACAGGAGAGGCCGACGGCAAATTCGACGCGGGAGATTATATCCTGTTTTACGGAAGAGGAACCAAATTTTGGGATTACGATACAACATCCGGCGGCTTTATAAGAGTAAACAACATATATTCTGATCATAATTACTATTGGATAACATCTGGCGGAACTATTGGCAAGCGGGCTCAGAATGAAGTAAATCTGAACCAGACAGGTGCATATTCCCAGACTTCCAGTAATGCCTTTGTAAGCAGGGATGATTCTAAAATAAATATTCTGAATTCCGGACGTAATTTCCTCGGCGATGAATTTACGAACATAGTTGTATCACGCAATTATACGAATAAACTTGATGGAAGGATTGACGGCATACCCATAAAATACAACTTCAATTTTGTCTCTGCCTCCCAGAACCCGACAGTTATAGATGTATATGAAAACGATTTCCAGATATGGCATAAAACTATGCCTACAAGTGTGAGTGAGTTTGTTGACGGAGCCAGCTTTGCCGGAACTGTTTATTATAATCAACATCTTCCTGATAACAGGAGCAACCTCAGGTTCGAATTTACCCCGAATTCACAGACTGCCAAAGGATATCTTGATTATTTTGAGATTATTTATCAGAAGGAATTAAAAGCTTTCAATGATTATCTTTTGTTTTTCTCAAAAGATACTACAGCTGTTATCGATTACCGTCTTACCGGGTTTACCAACAGCAATATTAAAGTTTATGATGTTACCGGTTATGCAGGGATGAAACAAGTAACAAACACAGCTATCAGCGGAGGTGAATGCCGTTTCCAGTTGAGTGAAACGAAAGGAAAAGTTTCAAAATACATAGCGATTGCAGGAGATAATTATAAAACCCCCGCCAATCCGCAGGAAGGTGAAAACTCTGATATACACGGCATAGCTAATGGTGCTAAGTTCATTATTATTACTCATAAGAATTTCAGGGAAGCAGCAGACAGGCTGAAAAATTATCGCGAGAACCAGGCTAAAAACAAAATGTCGACTATTGTGGTAGACATAGACGAAATTTTTAACGAATTTGCCGGAGGACTGCCTGACATTACCGGTATACGGGATTTTATTAAATATGCTTTCGATAACTGGCAGACTGCCCCTGAATATGTTCTGTTCTTTGGAAGCGGAAATTTCGACTATAAAAATATTCTCGGTTTTAACACTAATTTTCTTCCTACCTTCGAAACACCAAACTATCTGAGTGAAATCGAGTCATGGACTTCAGACGATTATTTTGTAAACCTTGACACTGATCAGCAAGTTGATCTCGCAGCCGGAAGAATAACCTGCAGGACATTAGAACAGGCAAACACTGCTGTAGATAAAATAATCTATTATGAAAATGACAGCGAAAAAGGTCTATGGAGAAATTTAATTACTCTGGTAGCCGACGACGGGTACCAGGGAGCGAACTACCAGGGAACAGCTTTCACATCCTCTTCAGAAAATCTGGCAAATATTTTTATCCCCTCATCCTATAATTTTAATAAATTATATATGGCAGCATTTCCTATAGTCTTGACAGGAAACGGTAAACGGATGCCTTCGGGAAATAAAGCTATATTGAATGCGATGAATGATGGAACTTTAATTGTGAATTATGTTGGACATGGAGCACCTTATGTGTGGGCAGATGAGTATATTTTCGAACAGGGAGTATCAATACCGCAGCTTCAGAATGATAAATACTTTTTCCTCTCAGCTGCAACGTGTGATTTCGGCTATTTTGATGATCCCGCTTTTATTAGTGCCGCGGAGGACCTGGTTCTTAAAAAGGATGCCGGAGCAATCGCTTCCTTATCATCTTCAAGACCGGTATTCCAGGACAGCAATGTGCAGTTAATGAATTCGTTCTTCATTGAGTTAATGAAAAACGGGTCAGATTCCACCCGTGGTGTCCCTATCGGGAAAGCAATTTTCATCACTAAGCAGAATTTAACTGACCAGAATTCAAGAAAATTTTTTATTTTCGGCGACCCTACTCTGAGGCTCCTCAGTCCTGAATATGACGCCGTGATAGATTCAATAAACGGTCTGACAGTTACTGAAGGAATTCAGATCAAAGCTCTTAGTCATACCAGGATCTCCGGGAAAATAATAAGATCCGACTCTTCCTTATGGAATAACTTTAACGGCGAGGGAACACTGGAAGTTTTCGATTCAAAGAGAAGCGAAGTACTTCAGAATCTTAGTAACTACATTGTTACAAGACAGGGAGGTATAATATTCCGCGGACGTGTATCGGTTAACGGCGGAAGATTCGATGCAGATTTTGTTGTCCCTAAGGATATTTCCTACCAGGATCAGAATGGAAAAATAGTATTTTATTTTTCTGATCCTTCATCTGACGGACTGGGATATACCAATAAAATAATTGTAGGCGGTACGGACACAACATCAGTAAATGACGGAAAAGGTCCGGAAATTGATATTTTATTTGATAATGCTTCCGCAGTCAATTCAAATTTAATTACTCCGAACTCTAATCTGGTGATTAAATTATCGGATGAGACCGGCTTGAATACAACCGGCACCGGGATAGGGCATCAGCTTGAAGGAATTCTTAATAACCAGGAACAGAATCCTATAGACTTTACACAGTATTTTATCGGGGACCTTGATGCCGGCGGAAAAACCGGTGAAGTCAACTATAAATTTAATAACCTTGATCAGGGTGATTATTCCCTCCAGGTAAAGGCATGGGATGTTTTTAATAATTTCAGCACACAAACTGTGTATTTTTCGGTAGTCAGTGGAGATGATCTTGAAATAAGGGACATTTATAATTATCCTAATCCTTTTTCAAGCAATACGACTTTTACATTTCAGCGGAACCAGATAAATGATGCGGATGTGAGGATAAAGATATATACGGTCAGCGGCCGTCTTATCCGTGAGATCGAAAAATATCATACCACAGATAAGTTTGTCAGGGTAGATTGGGATGGCCGTGACCAGGACGGGAACATAATTGCAAATGGAACGTACCTGTATAAAATTATTGTAAAGAACCTTGACGGGAACTACACAAAAAGCGTTCTTGGCAAACTTGCCGTGATTCGTTAGTCAATAAATTTTGGACTTATATAGGTTAAATTTTTAACTTTAATATTGATAATTTTTAAGACAGATAATAAGAAAAAGCAAATAAGAAAAATAAGATTATTTATTTATCGGAGGTAATATAAAATGAAAACCATTTTCAGGCTATTGATGGTCAGCGTTATGTTTATGGGAATGCAGCAAGTTACGCATGCACAAGGTGAAGCCGCTGTTCCATTTCTGCTGTTAGCACCTGATTCTAGGGCCGGCGGTCTGGGTGA
>DATFVA010000385.1:0-11651 GCA_035260565.1 Ignavibacteriaceae bacterium
CCGTACAAAAGAATATTGGAATTACTTTGAAGAGATCAATATTGGTAAAATATGCAGCTGGATTTTCATACATGAAGAACACGGAAATAGAATGAAATCGTAATTATTGATAGCGGAACCTGTCTGCCTGCAGGTTCCGCCCCTTTATATTCCCACTTTCTCACTTTGCCATTTATCCCGCAAAAAAATATTTTAAGGAAACCAATTACCGGAGTTATAATGAGAAAAAGAATACCTGTTGTTTATTTTGTATTGACCGCCGCTTCAGCATTCCTGCTTGGAGCAGTTTTATTCTCTGATAACCCTGTCACCAGGGAAGTAGTTCAACAGGGAGAAAAAATTATAGGAATTGATTTTACTAATACGGAAATTGATTCGATGGTGGATGTTTTGAATGAGCAGGTTGAGAATTATAAAAATATAAGAGATTACAGCCTTCCAAATGATGTTCCCCCTGCTGTGCAGTTTAATCCCATTCCAAATGATTTTAAAGTAGCGCAGGGACAGAAACCTTTGCGGTTTGATAATTATATGTCAACCAGGATGCCTTCAGATAAGAACGACCTTGCTTATTATTCGATAGGACAGCTTGCTGCTCTCATCAGAACGAAACAGATTAGCTCTGTTAACCTGACCCAATTCTTCCTTGCCAGGCTGAAGAAATACGGCCCGGAACTTGAGTGTACTATTACTCTTACTGAAGACAGTGCGCTTGCGAGGGCAAAGAAGGCTGATGAGGAAATTGCTGCCGGAAAATATAAAGGTTTGATGCATGGAATTCCGTTTGGAGTAAAAGACCTTCTGGCTGCGAAAGGATATAAAACTACCTGGGGTGCGATGCCTTTTAAAGATCAGATTATTAATGAAGATGCCTCAGTAATTAAAAAACTTGAAGATGCAGGCGGAATACTCATTGCCAAGCTGACTATGGGCGCCCTTGCGATGGGAGATGTATGGTACGGCGGTAAAACCAAAAACCCCTGGAAAACTTCTGAAGGATCCAGCGGCTCTTCAGCCGGCCCTGCCTCGGCTGTTTCGGCAGGTCTTGTGCCTTTTGCAATCGGAACCGAAACCTGGGGGTCGATAGTCTCCCCTTCTACCGTCTGCGGAGTAACAGGATTACGGCCCACTTACGGAAGGGTGAGCAGAACCGGAGCAATGTCGTTGAGCTGGACAATGGATAAGATCGGGCCTATCTGCCGGAATGCAGAAGACTGCGCTATTGTCTTCAGCTACATTTACGGTCCTGACGATATTGATAAGACTTTATATAATTACCCTTTCAATTACACCAATAAAGTTGACCTTAAAAAACTCAGAATAGGATACCTGAAGGATGATTTTACAAAGGATTCTGCATTTTATAAACAGGATTCACTCGCTCTTTTAACTTTAAGACAGCTTGGTGCAGATTTAATTCCTATCGAACTTCCGACGGGTTTCCCGGTTAATGATCTGGCTATAATTCTGACCTCGGAAGCAGCTGCAGCATTTGATAATTTGACGTTGAGCAATAAAGACGACCAGATGGCAGCCCAGGATAAATATGCATGGCCTAATACATTCAGAGCTGCCCGTTTTATTCCCGCCGTCGAGTATATAAATGCGAATAGGATCAGGTATAAAATAATTCAGGAGATGGCAGCTAAATTTAATGATATCGACCTCTACGTCGCTCCAAGCTGGGAGGGAGATAATCTTCTGCTGACTAACCTGACAGGTCATCCGTGCGTTGTTATTCCCGACGGTTTTAGTTCAGATGGTACACCCGTTAGTATTACTTTTATAGGAAGTCTGTTTGGTGAGGGGACAATATTAGAGGTTGCAAAGGCATTCCAGGATGCTACCGGGTATCACCTGGAGCATCCTGACAAATTCAAATGATGGGATGATGAAATTTATGGCAGGTATAGTATCCTCAGCATAAGATGATTAGTGCGGGAACCTGTCGGCTGAACATTAGTTTAATAAATGATGAAAAAGAAAATTTCAATAATTATTAAAGCCCTTGTTGTTATTGCTGTAATCTGGGCTTTTGTCTGGCAGATGAGCCATGGAATCTGCCCGGTGCCTTAGGTACAGGGCAGACAGATTAATTAAAAGTGAATGATCATGCTGATCATATTCATCAAGCGATGTTAATTCACCATGGAGATCATTGTGGAAATCTCATCTACCAATTCATCTGTGTTGCCTGAAAATCCCACATTCTTAAAACGTATATTGCTGTTTTTATCAATAACAAACTTCGTAGGTATTCCGCTGACACGGTAATCTTCAATTACTTTATCACTTTCATCAAGTAAAACATGGAATGGGTAATTGTTGTTTGTAATAAAATCCTGAGCATTTGCTTCTTTGTCTTCCGAATTTTCCCATGAATTAACGAATAAAAACTGGACATTATTGTTATCCTTGTAAAGCTCAACAGCTTTCTGCATTCCCGGGAACGAAGCTTTGCAGGGACCGCACCAGGTTGCCCAGAAATCAATAATCACGGTCTTTCCCTTTAATGAATTCAGAGATACCTTTCTGCCGTTAAGGTCCCTAAGGGTAAAATCGGGAGCCGGCTGTGTCATTATCTGTTTTTCGAGTTTTGCAACAAGCAGCTGTTTGGCCACTGATTCAAATTGGGCAATATAAGAGTCAAACCCTGCCGTCGAACCGTTCTTCTTAGCATAAATTTCTTTAAGCATGTTTTTCATTTCGGGAGTTGCTTTTCCCTGTTTTATATAGCCTTCTATCTCGTTCATTGCGTCTTCAGTCTGCCCGTTGGCTATTAATACCCTGGTATATAACTGGTTTGTATCTTCATCTTTTCCTTTAGTTAATTCCTTTGCTTCTTTCAGGGGAGCTTCAGCTTCCTTTATTTTTCCGAGCTTGAATAAAGCATCTGCGTAGGCATAAAGATTCATACCAAGCATACTCTCCCGGTCTTCCTTCCACTCCTCGCCGCTCTGGTATTCAGGCTTTTCATCTGTGGGGTTCTTCACTTCATTCCTTGCCCGGTCTACTCCGAGTTCTGCAATCTCCAGTGCAATCTGCGGATATTTATTATTCTCAAGCATCTTCGTGGAAATTGAGTAAAACCTGTAGGTTGATAGCTTATCTTTGTTATTTTCAAAATATTCTTTAAGCTGATTAAATTTGTTATTCTGGAAATAGTTAATCGCCATTACATCGTAAAAATTAGTGAGATATTTGCTCTTCGGATAAGTTGTTTCAAATTCTTCCAGCAGCTGACTTTTCTTTTTTAAATTAGGTTCGTTGTAGTATGCCTCATATTTTTCTTTTTGAACAAAGTCGCTTCCGGGATATTTCTCTTCAAGAATTTTCTTATATGTATCCGCTCTATTCGGCATTTCGGCTTTGTTATACCAGTCAGCAAGTACGGTATACTCTTTTTCATTATCGGCGTGAGAGTATAATCCTGCCAGCTCTCTTATTATAATTGATGTTGCATTATCCTTGTTGAGCTTGGTTTCAACTCCCAGATAGGGATCCAAAAAATCATTTTTTATCCCGGGATTCCGATCAAAGTCTTTTTTGAAATAATAAAGCGAGGAATCGAAATTCCTGTCCATATCCAGGTAGTAACTTCCCCATGTATATATAGAGGATGCATAACCGGCATAACTTCCGGGCAGAACTTCACCTGCTGCATCAAATAAATTTACCAGGTAGCCCTGCTTCAGATTATTGTCAATATCCTCTTCATCTTTAAATTTAATCAACACCCCTTTTGTTGAATCTGCAGTAGAGAAATTAGCTGTCCATCCTTCACTTGTCTTCTGCATTTCAACCTGTTTGGTTTCATCAAGATTACTGCCGTAGAGATATGCCAGAAGGCTTATATGGGACGAACTTTTAAGGCCGGTGCTGTCGGGATTATAAATTACTGTTATTTCATCTCCGGGCTTCGGCTTCTGAGGCTCAACAGAAAACTTTCCTCTTATCTTAACATCTTTTGAACAGGAAGACAGAAGTAAGAGAGATGAGACAATAGCTGCGGTTAAAATATAGTTACGAATCTTCATTATCACTCCGTTTTTCAAAAATCATCCTTAATAAATAATAAACTTAATTAATATTTGAAATGCTTAATTTGTTCACCCTTCTCACCTATCTCGGTCATAGCTTCAATTCCGAGCTGAAGATGAAGATCGGAAAAGTTTTCAGTAACCATCCTATCCGATTCCATCGTCTTAATCCCTTCAGGCACCATCGGCATATCCGATACGAGCAGCAGTGCCCCGTGCGGGATCTGGTTAACGAGGCCGACGATGAATAGTGTGGCCGTCTCCATATCGATCCCTATAGTCGATAGTTTTTTAAGATAGCTCTTAAAGGATGTATCCCACTCCCAGACCCGTCTGTTTGTTGTGTAAATAACGCCGGTCCTGTACTCAAGCTTTTTCTCTATTAGTTTTTCAGAAACAAATTTATGCAATTTAAAAGATGGAAGAGCAGGAACCTCTTTAGGCATATAGTCGTCACTCGTCCCCTCTCCTCTTATCGCGGCAATAGGTAGAATAAAATGACCTATTTCTGTAGAACGTTTTAGTCCGCCGCATTTGCCGAGGAATAATACTCCTTTGGGATCTCTTGCCACAAGCAGATCCATTATCGTTGCAGCATTTGCCGAACCCATTCCGAAATTTATAATCGACAGACCGTTTGAGTTAGTAGCAGTCTGCATCGGCATCCCGATTCCCCGCACATTGCAGCCGAACTGTTCAGCAAAAGAGCTTATATAATGATGAAAATTTGTAAGCAGCATGTAATCGCCGAACTGGTCTATTGTAGTTCCTGTATACCTCGGCAGCCAGTCTTTAGCTATATCAAGTTTTGTTTTGAAGGTAGTATTTTTACGAGATAAAGGATTAACGGGGGTTTTGTCATTTGAGGATTGTGTTCGTTTCATATATTTTATAGTTATTGATCTTTGCAAATTAAAGTTAGGAAATTTCGGGATAAATTATGCAGAAGGGATTCAATAATTTCTTAGAAAAATCAGGCCTGAACGAGATTAAGCTCCTGCTGATTGTTCTTGCGGTACTTGCAGGCATACTGATATTTATAAGTATTGCTGATGAAGTTGTTGAGGGCGAAACCCAGCATTTTGATAATTATATCCTGAAATCTTTAAGGATGCCTGGTGATGTTTCACAGCCTGCTTTTCCTGGCTGGGTAACATCTGCCATGGAGGACATAACTTCTCTAGGAAGCGGAACTGTGATAGTACTGTTTACTTTAATTGTAACAGGCTACCTTCTGCTGCAGAAGAATTATTACTGGCTCGGACTTGTTATAATTGCCACTATTGGGGGAGCGCTGCTTGTATTGGGACTAAAAGAACTGATAGGCAGAATCAGGCCGACCGTAGTTACGCACCTTATAGAAGAAAAATCTCTCAGCTTTCCAAGCGGGCATTCAATGATGTCTGCCATCGTTTACCTTACCCAGGCAACTCTGCTCACAAAGATTGAAAAAAGCCGCCGGGCTAAGATTTATATCATTTCTGTAGCCCTGCTTTTAACTTTGTTAATCGGAATAAGCAGGGTTTATATCGGGGTACATTATCCTACAGATGTGCTTGCAGGCTGGGTTGCAGGTATCAGCTGGGCACTACTGTGCTGGTATGCCGCCACGCTCCTCGAAAGAAAAAGTTAAGCCAGTCGCCGAATCTCATTATATATCAGATCGATTCATTAAATCAGTTACACCTGTTTAATCTCTCACTCCGCCATTCAGAATCCAACTCTGATTTGAGTCAACTTACCGGCCGGGGTAATAACAGGTCAAGAGGGAGTAATTGTGCGTATATAGAACGTATGTGGGACGTATGTGAGACGTATGTGAGACGTATGTGGAACGTATGTGAATCGGATTTGGGACACATTTCAGATGGATATGACCGGTAAAAGATTAATAAAAAAATGCCGGCTGTTGTTACACAGCCGGCATCTAACATTAGCTCAGGTATCAGTATAAATGCCGGGAGAAACTCAAGCCGGCATTTTAAAGATTATTTGGCGAGAATCATCTTCCGGGTTTCTTTATAGGTACCCGCAGATATTGAATAAAAATACACCCCGCTGGAAAGCTGCGATGCATTAAAACTAATCATATGCTCGCCGCTTCCCTGTCTTTCATTAACAAGGGTAGCTGCTTCCCTTCCCAGTACATCGAATACCTTTAATGTAACATATTCATCTGAAGGTATTGAGTATTTTATCATTGTTGCAGGATTAAACGGGTTCGGGTAATTCTGGCTCAGAGAAAATGTATTAACAGCAAGGATTTCGATACTTACCTCGCTGCTGTAATTAAACGAGCCGTTATAGTCTGTTTGTTTCAGTCTATAGGTATACTTTCCATAAGCAACATTCTGGTCTGTAAATGAGTAGCGGTTTATAAGCGTTGAGTTTCCATTACCAGTAATAAAGCCCAGTGTTTGCCAGTTACCGTCAATTCCTTTTCTTTCAACGGTAAATCCGGCGTTGTTAGTTTCTGTAGCTGTACTCCAATTCAGAGAAACATTGTTCCCGCTGGTATTGGCTGTGAAAGATGTAAATTCAACCGGGATAATCTGGAAGGTGTATTCAAAAATACCGGCTCCGTTTGCTGCAGCACCTGCATACAAGGTAGGCTGGGATGTTCCTTTGAATGCCAGCGCTCTGATCTGGTATGTATTAAGCATTGTACCGCCATTGAATGAGAACCACGTATCGCCGCCGTCTGTAGTTCCCCAAACACCTATATCTGTTAAGCTGGCATTATCAAGACCTATATAGAATTCCTGGGGTGATCCCGGTTTAATAGCAGAGGATCTTAATAAAGTTCCGACTGTCTGAGGAGCTCCGTCCCACTTTCTTGCCCATGTTCCGCCGCCGTCAGTAGTAACATAAAGTCCGCCAAGAAGGTCGGCACTATTCACAAACAATCCGGCTATTACAACATTTGGATCATCCGGGCTAACGCTTATCGTTCTAACCGGATTTATATCAGTTGGGTCAAGGGGAAGTCCATTATTAATTTCTGTCCAGCTTGCTCCGGCATCAGTACTTTTATAAATAGTGGAAGGTCCCGTACTGGTAGCAACCGTAAAGGAAGTACCGGCATAAACATTATTGGGATTAACCGGGTCAACTGCAACGGCAAGAAAGTTTTTGATAGACCCTATGCCATTAGTCATAGGATTCCAGTTAGCACCGCCGTCAGAAGTTTTATACAATCCAACAGGTGAATCGGTAACGCCATCAAAAACAGCAATATAAGCTACGTTTGAATTTGTCGGATCGACAGCAACTCCCTGGATGCCTTTTCCGGTTTCCTGGATGCCAGTTACCATCCTTGTCCAGCTCCCACCGCCATTGGTAGTTTTATAAACTCCATCATTCGAGCCGACGTTTATACCTGCATACAATACCTGCGGGTTCGATGCCGATATTGCAAGCGATAATACTGCGGAATTTGTTAATCCTGTATTCATAGGGTTCCAGGTGCCTCCTGCGTCAGTAGTTTTGTATACACCTAAGGTTAAACTTCCGGAATACATGATATTTGTGTTGGATGGATCAACTACAATTGCATAAACAGGACCAACACCGGTTGTAGTGGTTGTCCAAACGCCTAATCCATCCTGAGCTTTCAACGAGATAGTGAGGAGAAGAATGAGAAAAAGAAAAGAGTATAATTGTTTCATAGCACCAGCCTCCTAATAATAAATTTAAAGAGAACCATTAGCTAAAGAAATGATCTGATAAGAAATTATTATAAAAGCAGCAAATTAGCAATCACTTTTTAAAATATTTCTATTATTTGCATCATATTCGTCCAAAATAAATGAATCGCTTGAATGATACTTATTATCGTCGTCAAAAGCGCATTGATATTAATATTCTTTTTATTCCACCCCGTGGAGGAAGTCACAACAAGAAATCCTTCTTTTTTATTTTTTTAGCCTTACTTTTCTTGGCGCAAGAAAAGTAACAAAAGAACATGCTCTGCAAAAGAATTGCTAAAAAATTACTCCATTTCGCTTCGATAAATGAACTCGTCCCGAAAGGATCGGGACTCGGACAGCATTTATCGATTATCCCGCCCTAAATTTTGGATATATTAGGCGGGATAACCGCTCCATTTCGTAATTTTTCACCCCGCCTTTTACTATTTAACCTAAATTTTGGCGGGGGACGCAATTCTTTTGAGGAGCGGGTGAACCCGCCTACCGTCGAGACAGGCCACGTATCGCATTTCGAACATACAATGACGGGAAGATAAAGAATTCAATGCGGCTTATATAAATGTTCACCAGTAAGACGGAGAGATTCCAGCTTGATGAGTATACAGGTCGAGAGGCCGCAATAAGACTATCCTTCATCCATCATCGGAAGTAGGGGATTCAAAATATGAAAGGGGCAATTTTTTTATTTTTGTTCTAAAACTTGAATTATTTTGGAGTAATAGATTTAATTTGGACAGACATGATTTGCACAGTTATCCGAATTAAATTATTCTTATATCAGGTCTGCAGTTCCCCGTTGCTTATGATTAAATGATAGAATGTGTCCCGATTCGTAAACTCCCGGCACAGGTCGAAACATCAATATTTATAAAAATCAGTCAACTAATTCATCATTTTGGACAGATTTAATTGCCATAAAGAGTACAGAGATGGGATTGTAATTTTTGAATCAGGTTAAACCTTATCCAGGTCTCCCCGGCTTAACCCAGGTTCCGAATGAAGTTGATATTCTTTATTTCCCCGGCTATTATTAATGTATCATCGGCCTTTATGATATAATCCGGACTGGGAATAGCATTAATTTTCTCTCCCTTCTTCTCCTTCATTTTAATGGAAAGTACATCCACCCCATACTGCCGGCGGATATTCAGCTCCCTGATTGACTTGCCTATGAATGATTTTGGAGGAGATACCTCAATAATTGAATATCCCTCCATAAAGTGAACCATAGGTTCTTCATCCTTCATGGTTATCAGGCTGGCAAGGTTGGAAGTCAATTCCCTACGTTCTATTTCACGATCGTAAGAATCCTGGATATCTTTCCGCCAGATTATCCCTATTATCTTCCCCGAGTTTGAATCTTCAACAACCGGGAGTCCGTCGAATGAAAACTTACGAAATTTATCCAGGGCAGTCTGACAGCTATCACCCGGTAAAAGAGACTCGAAATAAGGATTTAATATATCTCCGGCTATCAAAAGGTTTTGCAGCGATTCACGTTCATACAGATAATCTTTTATATCATGTATTGAAATCATTCCGCTCACATGACCTTCCGAATCAACCACAGGAAAGTCGGCTTCTTTTCCCCGTATGATACGGTTTACAATCTGACTGAAATTATCCGTCACGAGAATTGATTCAAATTCCTTCCTGTACACATTTTTCACATAAATAGATTCCATCACATTGGTTTCCATCCCCTCTTTCAGTCCGATATTCCTGAGCACAAGTTTCAGGGTATATATCGATTCCCTGGATAGTTTTGATGAAAGGATCATACTGATAATGCAGGTTATCATCAAAGGAAGAATAATGTGGTAGTCGTTTGTAAGTTCAAACACTATGATTATTGCTGTTATCGGTGCTCTTGTAGTCCCCGCAACAAGACCTCCCATAGCTACAAGAGCATAAGCACCGGGAGATGCGGTGATATCGGGAAAGACGTTATGAACAATTGTTCCGAAGAAATAACCGAGCATTGCTCCCATAAAAAGCGAGGGCGCAAAAATACCACCTGAACCTCCTGAACCAAGAGTGAGTGATGTAGCGAGTATCTTCATAAAAATTAATATTAATGCTACATACCAAATCATATTTCCATAGAGAGCATTATTGATTGAATCATAGCCGACACCCATCACCTGGGGAAATGCAAGCGCAATTATTCCTATGCCCAGTCCGCCCAATGCAGGCTTGAAACTCTCAGGTATCTTAATCCTGTTATCAAAAATCTCTTCGCAATAATACAATGTTTTAATGAACAGGTAGGCAACAAGGCCGCTGGCAGCACCCAGTATAAAATAGAATCCAATCTCTACAGGGGATGCAAGCTGGTATTTGGGAACTATAAAGGCTGCGAAATTCCCTTCAAAATAATGAGAGATCACCGTAGCCATTACTGAGGAAATAACGATGGGTGAAAACTGGGCAACGGCAAAATCCATCAGCACTATCTCAACAGCAAAGAGCGCACCGGCTATCGGGGCGTTAAACGCGGCCGCAATTCCGGCCGCCGCTCCGCAGCCTACCAGAGTTTTTAACCTTTTGGGGGATACTCTAAGAAACTGTCCAACTACCGATCCAAGGCTGGACCCGATTTGTATGATAGGTCCCTCCCTTCCAACCGAACCTCCTGTTCCGATTGAAATAGCAGAAGCAACGGCTTTTACGAATGCGACCCTTCCTCTGATCTGCCCTCCTTTCAGCAGAATCGCCTGCATTACTTCGGGAACGCCATGCCCTTTCGCTTCAGGAGCCAGGAAATGGATTATAGGGCCGACAATCAATCCACCGATTATTGGAATGATTAAAATAAGCAGCCAGGGAGTATCCATAATATTCTGGAGCAGGTTGCCAGGACCAGGAAAGGAAATATTCGAGAAGAATTTTATCATAGCCCTTATGCCGATCGCCGAGAATCCGGCAAGTACACCTATTATGATTGCAATAACAATCATAAAAGTGTGCTCGGTCATTTTGGCTCTTTCAAAAAGAGATGTGGTACGAAAAGAGAGTCGTGAATAAATCTTTTTAAAAGATACTCTCACCATTTCTCCGGAGTAAGAGCGGGAACACAAACCGAAAAAGTAAAAATAGTCAGGAGCATTCGAAAAATCTTCTGAATAATATTTAAGAACTAAAAGTTATAGGAAACACCCATTATAAATCTTTTCTCCGGTATTACCGGATCAATTTGCTGATATCCCAGATATACATTTATAGGAATTTCCTGAAGCTTTTTTAAGTATTCAGTTTGAACATCAGAAGCAAAGTTTTTGCTGCTTCTTAATAATAGAGATTCATTTGAGGTAGAATCCTCTTTCTCTTCTTTTTTAGGTTCATCCTTATTAAGGACAAGTTTATAGAAAAGGAAACCGGCGATAATTACCCCGCCGATAACGAGCAGTGCTGTACTTCCTCCCCCCGAATCATTTGACTGGTTTGATGATCCTCCTCCTCCTCCTCCGGGGACATCTGCTGTTTTCATTAATCCCTGGGCGTATCCATCAGGCGTCAAAAGAACTGATTGTAATCCGAATATTATTAATACAAGCACCGGAATACTTGTTTTATGTATGAAGCGAAACATTTTGACCTCCGGTAATTTTCATTTTGCTGTCTTAAGATAATTCATTTATTACTGAATTACCAAACTCATTGAGTACATTTGATTCAAGTTCAAGTTTAAGTTCAGGTTTAAGTTTAAGGATTATGTTTCGTTAGATTTACAACGAAGCTGAAGCCGTGTTTTTCAAATCCAAGCGATTCATAAAAATTATGTGCGGATTCTCTTCTCAGATGACTTGAAAGAACCATTTTATAGCACCCTTTCTGCCTGCTTATCTCCATAGCAAACTTCATCATTTCTTTCCCTAATCCTTTTCCCTGCAGTCCCTTT
>DATFVA010000386.1:0-5327 GCA_035260565.1 Ignavibacteriaceae bacterium
ATCACCTTCAGAGTGCCATGGGTTGATGAACAGGGCGAGGTACATATTAACCGGGGATTCAGAATTGAAATGAACAGTGCAATAGGACCATACAAAGGTGGCCTGAGATTTCATCCATCGGTTAATCAGGGAATATTGAAGTTTCTCGCATTTGAACAGGTATTCAAAAACAGTCTGACTACATTGCCTATGGGCGGCGGCAAAGGAGGTTCAGATTTTGACCCCAAAGGTAAGAGTGATACAAAAATAATGAGGTTCTGCCAGGCATTTATGAGTGAACTTTTCCGCTATATTGGTCCAAATACTGATGTACCTGCCGGTGATATTGGTGTAGGCGGAAGAGAAATAGGGTTTCTCTTCGGTCAATACAAAAAGTTAAGAAATGAATTTACAGGCGTACTCACAGGAAAAGGTTTAAACTGGGGCGGTTCTTTAATCCGTCCTGAAGCAACAGGTTACGGCGCTGTATACTTTGCAGCAGAAATGCTCGCTTCCAGAGGCGAATCGCTTCAGGGAAAAACCTGTCTGGTTTCGGGAAGCGGCAACGTTGCACAATATACGGTAGAAAAACTTCTTGATCTCGGTGCGAAAACTGTAACCCTGTCTGATTCCAACGGATTTATTTGTGATGAAGCCGGGATTGACCATAAAAAACTTGAATTTATTATGGAATTGAAAAACGTGAGACGCGGAAGGATCAAAGAATACACAGATAAATATAAAAGTGCGGTATATACTGATATTGATCCTAATGCCGATCATAATCCTATGTGGGAAAATAAAGCTCAGTGTGCCTTCCCGAGTGCTACTCAGAATGAGATCAATGAAAAAGATGCACAGAATCTTCTGAAAAACGGGGTATATGTTGTATCTGAGGGTGCAAATATGCCGACGACATTAGACGGTGTTAAACTGTTCCTCGATAAAAAAATCTTATACGGTCCTGCAAAAGCAGCCAATGCAGGCGGCGTTGCTGTTTCGGGACTTGAGATGGCGCAGAACAGTATGAGACTTCCCTGGACGAGGGAAGAAGTTGACCAGCGCTTACAGATGATAATGAAAAGTATTCATAAAACCTGCGTTGAGATGTCGAATAGATTCGGCACCCCGGGCAACCTGGTTAATGGAGCCAATATAGGCGGCTTCCTGAAGGTTGCGGATGCTATGATGGATCAGGGTGTAGTGTAAGCTGATTAATTCGGCTGAATTGTTTATTATATATGACCCCGGATTATTCCGGGGTCAGTTTAACAGGGAAGGAATCAGATGAAAGTATATAAGAATTTATTATTTGCTTATTCCTTCGAAATAATGGTGGGACTTACCACCACCCTGCTTATTATTTTTATCGGTTCTAACGCAATTGGATTTATCGCATTTTTTGCTGTACGTCCGCTTATACTGGATACAAAAGAAATTTCATCCGGGGATGATTACTGGTTTGTGCAGTACCGGTTATTAAAGTATTCTGTTTTAATAGTCTCATTTATCATAATAATTTATTTCCTGATTTACAGGTTTTTTCTTTCAAATGATTTTTTATTCCTGCACAGGGATAAAATCATCACGCTGTTTCCATTTTTGTTGTCCATACATGGTATTTTGGGTTTAATTTCACTGAAAGGAAACTGATTTTTTGAAAGCAAACTTCGAACAGATAAGAACAACTTTTGATGATCTCTGGGTTGAACATGGCTACGGCAACCGGTTCCAGGGTTTTCAGAACCTTATGCGGCTTCGCATCAGGGACATTCTGCTTGTTTCGAGTCTTTATGATCTGTACCTCTTTGAAGAAGACGGAAGGCTCTATGAACTCATACGCAATGAATACCAGGGACTGAACCTGAGTCACTCTCCTGAACTCACAAGGGTTTCTTCCGGTCACGAAGCAATTAAACTGGCTAAAGAGGAAAACAGGTTCGACCTTATTATAACAACCCTCCACATAGAGGATATGCACGCCATTAATTTTGCCAGGCTGGTAAAGGAATCCGGACTTAAAATTCCTTTGATACTGCTTGCGCATGATAACCTCGAACTTAATACGTTACTCATAAATGAAGATACATCCGTCTTCGATAAAATCTTTGTATGGCAGGGCGACTTCAGGATCATCATTGCAATAATAAAATTTCTCGAAGACAGGATGAACATCGAACATGATACAAAGATGGTTGGTGTACAGGTAGTAATTGCTATTGAAGATAATCTGCGGTACTACTCCTCATTTCTCCCGCTTATTTACACAGAAATGCTGAAGCAGTCGCAGAGATTAATTTCAGAGGGAATAAACCTGTCCCACAAATTCCTCCGTATGCGCGCACGTCCCAAAATACTTCTTTGTTCAACATATGAAGAAGCATGGGAATATTATGAGAAGTACAAGGAATTCATTCTCGGTATAATTTCAGATATCGACTTCCCTCATCATGGGCAGAATGATCCGCAGGCAGGCATCGAGTTCTCCTTAAACGTAAAAAAGGAACACAGCGATATCCCGATCCTGCTGCTTTCAAATAATCCGCATAATGAAAAAACAGCAAGAGAAAGCGGAAATACTTTTGTTATGAAAGATTCGCCGATACTGCTGAATGAAGTAAGGAATTTTCTGAACCATTATTTCAGTTTCGGTGATTTTGTATTCCGTACTTCAGACGGCGCTGAGGTTGGAAGAGCGAACGATTTACGCAGCCTTGAGGAAGAGTTAAAAATTATTCCTGAAGACAGCATAAAATATCATGCCGAAAGGAATCATTTTTCAAACTGGCTTAAAGCAAGGACTGAATTCTGGCTGGCGCACAGGCTGCGCCCGAGGAAGGTTTCCGACTATCCCAGCATCGAAGCGTTAAGAAATTACCTGATCCACACTCTGAGGAATTACAGGCATAACAGGCAGAGAGGGATTATAACGGATTTCCACAAAGAAATATTTGATCCTAACAGCAGCTTTGCCAGGATCGGAGGGGGCTCTTTGGGAGGAAAAGCAAGGGGACTCGGTTTTGTCAACACACTGATAAATAATTACAACGTAAGAAACCAGTTTCAGGATATTAAGATATTTGTGCCGGCAGGCGTTGTCCTTGGTACCGAGGTTTTTGACCAGTTCCTTGATGAAAATGACCTGAGAACATTTGCATTAAACTGCACTGACGATGAAGAATTAACCAGGAGATTTGTTGAAGCTGAAAGTTTTCCTGAAGATATTCTCGGTGAACTGGCAGCATTCCTCGACCTGATGCACACACCTCTTGCTGTCCGTTCTTCCAGTCTGCTTGAGGATTCTCAATACCATCCGTTTGCCGGTGTATACAGAACTTTTATGCTTCCTAATAATCATCATAATGCTCTTGCCAGGCTTAACGATCTTCTGAACACAATAAAGAAAGTTTATGCCTCCACCTTTTACCAGAGCGCAAAAAATTATATCAGGTTTACCTCCTACAGGCTCGAAGAAGAGAAGATGGCAGTGATTATTCAGAAGATGATAGGTGATGCTTTTAATGACAGGTTTTATCCGGATTTTTCAGGAGTTGCAAAATCATATAACTTTTATCCTCTTCCTCCGCAGAACCCGCAGGACGGTATAGTATCAGTAGCTCTCGGTTTAGGTAAAACGGTAGTGGACGGCGGTAATACGGTTCGATTCTGTCCCAGGTACCCAACCGATCTTATCCAGTTTTACTCTGTTGATGAATCGCTTAATACAAGTCAGAGAGATTTCTTCGCTCTGCAGATGGCAAGCGAGCATACATTTGAATTTTCGACACAGGATACCCTTCTTAAGCAGCACCCGATTGAATCAGCAGAATCTGACGGTACACTTGCATACGTTGGTTCAACTTATTCTCCCGACAATGATACAATTTCAGACGGAATATCGAGACCTGGAATGAGAGTGGTTACCTTTGCACCTCTCCTTAAATATAAACTCTTCCCGCTGCCCGAGATACTGGAACTTCTGCTCGATATGGGTACGTGGGGAATGGGAACTCCGATAGAGATAGAGTTTGCGGTCGATATGGCGACGGGCAGGAACAAATCGAAAGAATTCGGACTGCTGCAGATGAGGCCGCTTGTAATAAACAGGGAATCAGATAATTTCAACATTGAAGACCTCGACTCAGAGAGTCTTATCTGCACAAGTATGCAGGTCCTCGGAAACGGAATTATAAACGATATACACGATATTGTGCTGGTCGATCCCAACACATTTGAAAGAGCAAAATCGAGAGAAGTAGCCAGGGAAGTAAGTCTTTTTAATTCAATGCTGATGGAAAAGAACAGGCCTTATCTTCTGATTGGAATGGGAAGATGGGGTACTCTTGACCCATGGCTGGGGATCCCGGTTAAGTGGGAGCAGATTGCCGGGGCAAAGGTAATAGTTGAATCAGGGTTTAAGGAATTCTCCGTTGCTCCCTCCCAGGGATCCCATTTTTTCCAGAACATAACCTCATTTATGATAGGATATTTTACAGTTGACAGTCATAAAAATGAAGGCTTTATCAACTGGGACTGGCTGCTGCAGCAAAAACCGGAAGTAAAAAAATCTTATACCACCCTGCTCCGTTTTGAAAATCCGGTTACCGTTAAAATGAACAGACACAAAAATAAAGGCATTATTCTAAAACCTGAAATCTAAAATGTCAGAGAATCTTATGGAAGAATTATCAAAAATCCCTGATACCTGTCCCCACTGCGGGCATAAACTAAGTCCATGGCAGCAGGTTCTGCTTAAAGTTGACAGGACTATTACCTGCAAGAACTGCTGGTACCGGATAATATTTGAACCTGATCTGAAGAAAGAAAATCCGAAAGACCAGGATAAATCATCAAAGTTTGAGGAAGATTGAAAATGGAATCTTACAATTCATTTCATGTTGCGCAGCAGCAGATACTTGAAGCTGCAAAAATGTTAAACCTGGATGAACCCACAACCAGGCTGCTCAGCCTCCCGCAGAGAGAGTTCAATTTCACACTCCACGTAAAAATGGATTCGGGAAAAGTGAAAATTTTCCAGGGCTACCGTGTTCAGTACAATTATGCAAGAGGACCTGCAAAAGGCGGAATCAGGTTCCACCCAGCAGAGACGATTGATACGATCCGGGCGCTGGGATGCTGGATGACGTGGAAAACTGCCGTTCTTGATCTTCCCCTCGGAGGAGCCAAGGGAGGCATCTGCTGCAATCCTAAAGAACTGTCCGATAGGGAGCTTGAGAATCTTTCACGTGAATACGTCAGGGCTATTGCACCGATGATTGGCGTTGATAAAGATGTACCTGCACCGGATGTTTATACAAATCCCCAGACAATGGCGTGGATGATGGATG
>DATFVA010000387.1:0-6205 GCA_035260565.1 Ignavibacteriaceae bacterium
GATCTGATAAAGGAAAAGTACCAGGGTATACGTCCCGCCCCGGGTTATCCTGCGCAGCCGGATCATACGGAGAAGACAATCATTTTTGATTTGCTGGATGCCGAAAAGAATACTTCTATAAGACTGACCGAGAACCTTGCTATGTATCCTGCCGCCTCGGTAAGCGGTTTGTATTTCGCTCACCGGGAGGCTAAATATTTCAACGTGGGCAAAATAGGTAAGGACCAGGTGCTGGATTATCACAAGCGGAAAGGAATGAGTCTTGAGGAAACGGAAAGATGGCTGGGTCCCATATTGAATTATGATATTTAAGTCTTATGGATGTAAATAAGTATTTAGATAGAATCCACGTTAAATCAATTATAAAACCCGACCTGGAAACACTCCGCCTGGTGCATCATCAGCATTTATATACCATACCATTCGAGAACCTTGATATCCACTCAGGCAGAAAAATCATTTTAGATAAAGAGAAGCTTATTCATAAAATCATAGATGAAGAAAGAGGCGGTTTCTGCTATGAACTTAACGGAGCATTTTATGAATTACTGAAGGCGACGAACTTTAACGTTAAACGTATCTCTGCAGGTGTGTACAGCAAAGGGGGAAAATTCAGTCCTGATTTTGATCATATGGCATTGATAGTCAATTTAAAAGATGAACATTTTCTTGCCGATGTCGGTTTCGGGGATTCCTTTATAGAACCCATCAGGTTTCAGTTGGATATAATTCAAAAGGATCTGAAAGATTATTTCAGAATAACTAAATCGTCAGAAGACGATTATTTTATCCTCAGCCGTTCAGCAGATGGTATAGAATTTATTCCGCAGTACAGGTTTACAACCGCTGAAAGAGAATTGAGTGAATTTCACGAAATGTGCGTTTATCATCAGACATCTCCCGAATCTCATTTCACGCAGAAAGTAATCTGCAGCATAGCTGTACCGGACGGCCGTGTCAGTTTAAGCGGTCTTAAACTGATCACTACAAAAAACGGGAACAAAGACCAGGAAGATATTTCCGAAAACGAAATCCCCTCCATCCTGAAAAACCACTTCAACATTTCACTTCAAAGCAGATTGATTTTCCCTCCTGATCCTTCAAAGAAAAGTTAGACCGATCACCTACAGGGTTTATTAATAATCACATATTAATTATTGAATCTGAAATTCAAGAGAGTTAATGAATTTTTTCCATGTTGTATCTGTTTTAATTGTTCTTTCTGCGGCCTTCGGATATATCAACTACAGGTTCCTGCGGCTCCCGCATACGATCGGAATGATGCTTATTGCGTTGATAACTTCGCTTGGTTTAATCGGACTTGGGTACCTCAACATCGGGTTTAAGCAGGAAGTAGTTGATGCCTTAAAGGGAATAGACTTTTCATACGTGCTGCTAAATGTTATGCTCAGCTTCCTTTTATTTGCGGGGGCAATAAATGTCAACTCTAAAAAGCTGCTTGAACAAAAATATCCGGTCATGATCTTTGCCACGCTTGGGGTAATAACCTCGACTTTTATCGTTGGCACCATCTTCTATTATTTTATGGAATTAATAAGCATTCATATTGATTATATACATTGCCTGTTGTTCGGGGCTCTTATTTCTCCCACAGATCCGATTGCGGTGCTGGGAATATTAAAAGAAGCAGGAATTCCCAAAAGTCTCGAAGTAAAGATCACGGGGGAATCGCTTTTTAACGACGGCGTAGCTGTTGTTATATTTCTAAGTCTTTACCAGGTAGCAGAAATAGGAATTGCAAACCTCTCAGCTATCGATGTAGGATTACTATTTCTTCGTGAAGCTGCCGGAGGGATCGTGCTTGGATTCGCTCTCGGTTACGCAGGGTTCTATCTTCTGAAATCAATTGACAATTATAAAGTGGAAGTCGTTATTACCCTTGCGATTGTTACTGGAGGATATTCGCTGGCAGAGATAGTGCAGGTTTCAGGACCATTATCGATGGTAGTTGCCGGCATAATTACCGGCAATAGGGGAAGACGGTATGCAATGTCGGATACAACCCAGTCATATGTTGATAAGTTCTGGGAAATGTCGGATGAAATACTCAACGCCCTTTTATTTATGCTTATAGGATTCGAGTTCCTTGTCATAGACCTCAAGCCATTTTATCTGCTGCTTGGTTTGTTCGGAATCGCAGTAATCCTTTTTGCAAGGTTTATTTCAGTAGGAATTCCTGTGCAGGTAATGAAACATACATTTACCAAACATAGCATTTTAATATTAACGTGGGGCGGACTTCGCGGCGGCATCTCCGTTGCACTTGCACTGTCGCTTCAGCCGGATATGCATAAAAGTTTTTTTGTTGCAGTAACCTACATCATTGTGCTTTTCTCTATAGGAGTCCAGGGCCTTACTATCGGCAAGCTTGTAAAAAGCCTCAAGTTTGAAGTCAAAGAAGAAGAGCAGGAGCAAAAAAAAGAAAAGCGAAGAGAAGAAAAGAAGTGATACAGACATCGTACAGCAACATCACCTGTCTGCCGGTTTATCTGCCGGAACGAATTGCAGGTTTGGCAGGCAGCCTTACGCTTACACTTGTTCAACGCTTAAGTATATATTCTATCCTATCAAGTCTGCCGTCGATTAAGGGGTTCGGGAGAATGTTAAATATTTTACACAATAAAGGATAGATATCAATATTATCGATTGTTCCCACCCGGTAATTATTTCTAAAATCGGGACCAACAGCATAGAAGATTCCGTTCATATCCATCCAGTAATTATCATAGCCATGGTTCCCTTTGCTGCTGTATTTTTTATGGCTCTCGATAGACTTATTTGTCTCCAGGCTCCATCCGTTTTCTGCAATGATTACTAATCTGCTTATTAAAGGATTATCTGAAAAATGAAAATACCCGGGAACATCTTCTCTTTTATAAACCTTGTAATGATTTTCATTCGTTTTAAGCCGGGTGTAAATATCATTTAAATTAGTATCCGCCGGTTCTATCATCATAAAAGGACCGTTATCGTTCTGTTTATATTTTAATCCTTCAAGGATGGCTTCAAGGTTGACTGTTTTTTCATCGCTTACATTTGTCATGCCATGATCAGAGACTACTATGATATCCGTGCTATCTATCAGATTTATTTTCTTTAATTCTTCAAAGTAATAACCGAGAATGCTGTCGAGCTGAGCAATTGCAAAATCGGTTTCTTTTGAATCGGGTCCGTATTTATGTCCGTATGTATCCGTGGCATCAAAGTATGAAGTGATAAAATGCGGCCGCTTATCGTAAGGGAGTTTCAGCCATTCCATTACCCCGTCCACTCTTTCCCTGTAGGGCTTCAGATGCACATATTTATAATAATAGGAGGGGTGCCGGTATTCAAGCAGCACTTCCGAGCCGGGCCAGAAGTAGCTGGCGGTTTTGATTCCCTGCCTCTCTGCTGTTTCCCAGAAGGCCTCGCCTTTATACCACCTGGCATTTTTAACTGCATTGGAGTCGGTGAATGAATAATATGTATTGGTAAAATAATCCCGGAATCCGTTTGAGATGATGCCATGGTGTTCAGGGTACATTCCGGTAATAATTGAGATGTGGTTCGGGAAAGTCTTGGAGGGAAAACAGGGTCTTAACGATTTAGCAGAGACGCCATGTTCCCGGATGTAATCGAAATTCGGAGTAATGCCCCGGTCGACATAGTCCCATCTGAATCCATCAAAGCTGATAAGGATGACATATGGACGTGAGGCTGCCTGCAGTCCGGAAAACGATAAAAGAATTATTAACAAGAATGATTTGAAGATTCGTCTCATTTAAATATCCGCTTCTAAAATATTACCTGTGTGAACTTAAAAATAAAATTGGTTAAATTGTAAACCATATCCGCTGGAAATTGTTAATAAATTATTAAAATCAGAAGAGATTAATGAATAAAACCGGTGTATTGTTGATTCAGCTGGGGACGCCCGACAGTCCCTCTGTTCCCGATGTCAGGAAATATTTAAGGGAGTTCCTGAATGATGCAAGGGTTATTGATATTCCCTGGATTGCCCGGAAAATCCTGGTGAACCTTATTATAGTGCCTTTCAGGGCGCCCAAATCTGCAAAGATATACCGGAAGCTATGGACGGATAACGGTTCACCTCTTCTGTACTATAGTGTCAGTCTGCAGAATAAAATTCAGAAAATAATGGGGGAGAATTATGAAATTGAGCTGGCGATGCGGTACCAGAGCCCTTCTATGGATGATGTCCTCGAAAAAATGAGGAGAAGAAATTATGACCGGATATTGATTCTTCCTCTGTTCCCACAGTATGCTTCGGCAACTTCCGGTTCGGCTGCCGATAAGGCAATGAAAATTATCAAAAAATGGTGGGTAATACCGGAAGTAAAAATGATTACCCAATTCTGGGATGACGAGGGATATATAAATTCATTTACTGAGCGGGGTAGACAGTATAATATTAATGAATATGATCACGTGCTTTTTAGCTACCACGGACTCCCTGTGCGCCACGTTGATAAGGTATACATCGATGGCAAACCATGTTCAGACCATAATTGTGAAAATGAGATCACCGAAGAGAATAAGTACTGCTATAAGGCCCAGTGTTATGCAACAACTAGGACGCTTGCAGAAAGATTAAGCATTTCCCCGGAAAAATATACCGTCTGTTTTCAATCAAGACTTGATAAAGACTGGCTTACCCCCTTTACCGATAAAACGATAATAGATCTGGCAAATAAAGGGGCGAAAAAACTTCTTGTATTTAGTCCGGCTTTCGTAGCTGATTGTCTTGAGACTGTAATTGAAATAGGAGATGAATACCAGATCCTCTTCAAAAAGCATGGCGGAGAAAACATCCAGCTGGTTGAGAGCCTTAACGACGATGATAGGTGGGCGGCTGCTGTTAAAAATATTATTGAGAAAAATATATAAACTTATTGCTGTAAGTTCCTTGCTTTATTTTCCTCGACAACCGCTGGAATTTCTTATTTCGAATATCTAATCACAATCCAGATTTTACATTGCTGCGTAGCTGAAATCCACAATTCTCCCTTTTCTTATTCTGATAACTTCGTTGCGTGGTTCGATCCGCTCAATCCTCAATTCGTAATTCGCTAAATTCTTCCCCCATAGATATTATCTATGAATTCTATCGTAATTATCTATTTGATTTATTTGTCTGTCCCATATATGTTAAGCATAAGTTTTTACTTTTGGTTTCTGCTTCGTCGGAATAGGCATTTGAATGACAAGACAGAAATGACCGGCATAAAAATAGAATAAGGTATGATATATCAGGCTTAGATTAAGCTGGTTTATGGGAGAGCACCGCTCTCCCATTTTTATTTCACGATCTAATGGCTAAGGCAGTTGATTAATGAGGGCAGAGGGACTATAAAACTAAAATTATCGGCCGTTATTTTTGAACGTTTACCAGGACTCTTCCTTTTATTTTTCCCTGCAGAATTTCTTCGATCTTTTTATTCGTTTCTTCAAGAGAGCACTCCTCATACATAACCCTAAGGTTTTGCGGTTTCCATTCGTTAGCAAGTTTTTCCCACATTTTCTCTCTTAATTCTATTGGGGTTTTCTCTGAGTTAATTCCAAGAAGACTGATTCCCCGGAGTATGAAAGGGAATACGGTCGTATTAAGTTCAACAGAAGCTGCATTGCCGCAGGCAGCAACAACACCCCACTGCTTCGTTGAAGCAATGGCCGTAGAAAGTATTTCTCCGCCCACATTATCTACAACACCGCTCCATCTTCCCGAAAGCAGAGCTTTCCGTGATTTATCGATCATTTCATCCCTGGAAATGAGGGAAATTGCCCCGATTTCTTTTAAATAGTTCTCCTGGTTGGTTTTCCCTGTGCCGGCAACAACTTTGTACCCTTGCTTTGCAAGTATTGCTGTCGCCATTGATCCGACTCCTCCTGAAGCGCCTGTTACAAGGACTTCCCCTTCTTTATCAAGACCGTTTTCTTCCATTCTGTCAAGGGCAAGTCCAGCAGTCAGCCCGGCGGTCCCAAGTATCATACTTTCCTTTATAAAAAGCCGGTCGGGGATTTTAACTACCCACTCTGCAGGTACACGGATGAATTCTGCGAACCCCCCGGAAGTATTCATCCCCAGATCATAACCGGTTACCAGGACTTCATCACCTTCCGTGAATTTACTGCTTTTTGTATCGACCACAACGCCGGCGGCATCTATTCCCGGTGTATGAGGGTA
>DATFVA010000388.1:0-6015 GCA_035260565.1 Ignavibacteriaceae bacterium
AAATGGAATGGCGACGAACCGGATCATTTTGAAGCCTTATTAATTTGTCACTCAATGGTCATTCAGTTGTCATTTGATGGTTCCGGCAGGGCCGGCATTTCACCGGAGTTATCCCGTTGATAGAGGCCGAAAGATGGCCGACAGATTTTAGATAATTTCAGAATGAAAGGTCCCCATAGACAGTTTAATTTACGTTCAAATTTAGCATAATTGTGAATAAAATAAAAACGGGAATCACTTCTGACCTTCTGTTTGTCCTTGTTACCAGCGAACAGCGTTCGGCTCTACAGATTGTAAGTCAAGCCGAACAGCGTTCGGCTCTACAAATTGTAAATTAAGCCGAACAGCGTTCGGCTTTACAGGTTGTTCTTGATATTTCCTTAAGAGGTAAACCGTTAAAACGGTTAAACGGAGAGATCGATAGGACTTTCCTTCACCGGGCTAAAGCCGCGGTGTTAACCTTTATACAAATATACATACCCCCCTTTAAATTTGTCATCTCTGTACTTTTCTCATTCCGTTGTAACTCCACCCGAAAAACTTGATGACCGTAGACGAGTCGCGTTTCGTGAATGCCTCGATTTATTAGGCGTCATTCAGTAGTCACTATATCGTCATTCGGCTGTCATTTGATTGTCATTTGATAATGGCTAAAGCCGTGATTCTATTTTTTACAGAAATCTACGAGCTGAAGCTCGTGGCAAGTCAGCCAGGGATTGCGTAATCTTTTATAGAGATTCACGAGCTGAAGCTCGCGGCAGTAAGCCAGGGGCTGCGTAAAATATAGCTGTATCCTGATAAAATTAAGCCGGAAGAACCGGACACGAAGCTATTTATTAAGCAGCCTCTCCTCTAATTAGTACTTATTTGATAAGCATTAATTCTTTTTGGGGTGGTGAAATAAACTCGCATCCATTTTTTGTAACTACGACTTCCTCTTCAAGGGTTGAGGTACCGTAATCTTTTACCGGAAGCCTGGGCTCTATTGTGAAGATCTGCCCTTCCTCCACTTTCATATAAGGAGTATCACCGTAGCGTTCCCACCTTGGGAATAGTCCAGCTCCGCCGTCATGGACGTTTCGTCCAACCTGGTGGCCCAGTCCGTGAGGATATTCCTCATATCCTCTTTCAGTTATATAATTGCGTGCAATATCATCCATGTCGCAGCCTGCTACACCGGGCTTCAGCTGATCGGCGACTTTCTGAATAGCATCTCTTATTATTTCAAATCCCTTCTGCACTTCAGCCGGGACTTTTTTCTCATCATCTTTCATCACGTACCACATTCGCTGAAGATCGGAGCAGTAGCCATTATACTCTATGCCGAAATCTATATTAACAATGTGTCCCTTCTTAACTTTATTGTCAGTAGGACCTGAGTGAGCGCCGCCTGCTTCAGGACCAGTAAATACAGCGGGACAATGATCCTCTTCCCAGGCAAGTCCATATCCTCTTTCTTTAACTTTCCGCTTCATAAAATCTGCGACCTCTGCTTCAGTAACACCCGGTTTTATAAATTTACCTGTTTCATCGAATATCCTGAGAGTCTCTTTAATCGCTTCCTTCATGATTGATAATTCCGTAGGGGATTTTCTCCCGCGCAGGGCTGATATTATTTCCTCGGAACTTACAAGCTTATTCTCAAAACCGCTGCCGGCGAGATGTTCACGGAGGATATTATACATCCCGTGAGTGATTCCATCAGCCAGAACTGAATTCTTTGAATAATTTATAGCAATTTTAGCCGGATTTTTCTTTTTAAGGTATTCGTTCAAAGGTTCGCGGACCGATTTGATATAGGTTATAATATTCTGAAAAGTTCCAACCCGTTTAATATTGTCCTCTTCCAGTGAACCTACAATAGCGGCTGTTTCTCCATCCCGGTTAACAATAAACGCCGACTGCCAGGTCCAGTTTCCGCTGACCACCATATCAAGACTGGGATCGTGGATTGTGGAACTTTCACGCACAAAGATCAGCCACATATCAATTTCTTTTTCATTTAAAATATTCACTGCCTGATCAATTTTTTCTTTTAATATTTCTTTGTTCATTGTAATACCTAATATTTTTACTCGATAAAATATACTTCTCAAACTTATCAACAACTAAGCACGCAAGCAAGAAAATAAGAATTCCGATTAATTACTAAGTTTTTAATCAAAAAGATTGGTAATTTTTCTTGTGTTAATTTTTAAATTATGCACGTTTTTATAGAAACAATGTTTGTCAAACATATCCCCTTATGGGAGCAAATCTCAAATTTTAATTCAAAAGGAAAGTCATGACTGAATATGCTCAAAGTGTACTTGCCAAAGTAAGAACACTTAATCCCAGTGAGCCTGAATTTCACCAGGCAGTTGAAGAAGTATTTGATTCTCTGGATTTGGTACTGGAAAGACACCCGGAATACAAATCAGGAAGAATTCTCGAAAGAATGACAGAACCGGAAAGAGTAATCATATTCCGTGTTCCATGGATGGATGATCAGGGCGAAATACACATTAACCGCGGATTCAGAATAGAAATGAACAGCGCCATCGGTCCTTACAAAGGAGGACTGCGGTTTCACCCTTCAGTTAATATGGGTATACTTAAATTTTTAGCATTCGAACAGGTATTCAAAAACAGTCTTACCACCCTGCCTATGGGCGGCGGCAAAGGCGGTTCCGATTTCGATCCTAAAGGCAAAAGTGATAATGAGGTTATGAGATTCTGCCAGAGTTTTATGACTGAACTATACAGGCATATCGGTCCGAATACAGATGTGCCCGCCGGAGATATAGGCGTAGGCGCAAGGGAAATAGGATTCTTATTCGGACAATATAAAAGATTAAGAAATGAATTCACAGGCGTATTGACAGGAAAAGGATTGAACTGGGGCGGTTCACTAATACGTCCCGAAGCTACCGGTTACGGTGCAGTTTATTTTGCCCACGAAATGCTGAAGACAATAGGAATGGACATAGAAGGAAAAGTGTTTGCAGTATCAGGATTCGGAAACGTTGCCTGGGGTGCTGTACAGAAGATCGATCAGCTCGGCGGTAAAGTTGTTACCCTTTCAGGACCTGACGGGTTCATTTACGACAAGGACGGCATTTCCGGAGAAAAAATAGACTATATGCTTGAGATGCGTGCAAGCGCAAATGACAGGGTTATCGATTACGCCAAAAAATTTAAAGCAGAGTTCCATGAAGGTAAAAGGCCATGGAGTATTAAAGCAGATGTAGCAATGCCCTGTGCAACCCAGAATGAAATATTTGAAGAAGATGCAAAAGAACTGCTTAAAAACGGATGCGTATGTGTATGCGAAGGCGCCAATATGCCTACAACTATTGAAGCTTACAAAGTATTCAGGGATGCGAAAATATTGTTTTCACCCGGGAAAGCTTCTAATGCAGGTGGTGTTGCAACTTCGGGTCTTGAGATGTCGCAGAATAGTATGCGCCTTCCCTGGCCTAAAGAAGAAGTTGATTCACGCTTACAAATGATTATGAAGAATATTCACGATACCTGTGTACAGACAGCCGAAAGATTTGGTACAAAAGGAAACTATGTTAACGGAGCAAACATTGCAGGATTCCTGAAAGTTGCTGATGCAATGTTAGACCAGGGTTTAGTATAAAGAGAGCGATTTATTTTTAACGGCTGTCCGGTTATACCGGGCAGCCAGAATATATTAAATGAGTAAAATTCAGGCATTTCACTTAGAAGATATCTTTGCCAACCGCCTCAAGCGATTCCAGAAATTGATGCGGTATAAGATCCGTGAAATTTTACTCGTCTCAAGCTTCTACGATTTCTACCTCTTTGAAGAAGACGGCAGATTATACGAACTTATCAGGCAGGAATACCAGAACCTTAACCTCAGCCAGGCCCCCGAAATAACTCACGTAACATCAGGTGAAGAGGCACTTGAACTTATAAAGGCGGAAAACCAGTTCGACCTGATTATTACCACTCTTCATATAGAAGATATGCACGTGGTGACCTTCGCAAATAAGATGAAGGCAGCAGGCATTAAGGCCCCTATGATCCTCCTTGCCTATGATAATAAAGAAAGGAAAGAGCTCATTTCCCGGCACGAAACATCGGTCTTCGATAGGATATTTATCTGGCAGGGAGATTACAGACTGCTGCTTGGAATAATTAAGTATGCCGAAGACAGGATGAATGTGGAAAGCGATGTTGCAGCCGTCGGAGTGCAGGTTATCATTCTTGTTGAGGACAATGTTAAATTTTATTCTTCGTATCTCCCGCTGATATACACGGAGATATTCAACCAGTCTCAGAGACTGATCCTTGAAGGTGTAAACCTCACACATAAATTTTTAAGAATGAGGGCAAGGCCAAAGATCCTTTTAAGTACTACATATGAAGAAGCCTGGGAGTATTTTGAAAAGTATGAGGAATCAATTCTCGGTATTATTACCGACAGCAATTTCAGGCACCATGGGGAAAGAGATCCTGAAGCAGGTATAAAATTTACCCGTGAAGTAAAAAGCCGGCAGAAAGATATCCCTATTCTGCTTCAGTCGAGCAATGCCGATTTTGCTGCAAAAGCATACTCTGCTGGTGCAAACTTTGTACAGAAAGGCTCCCCAAGACTGCTCCACGAATTGCGCGATTTTATGATGAATAACTTCGGGTTCGGTGATTTTGTCTTCCAGCTCCCTGATGGTTCCGAAGTAGGCAGAGCTACAAATATGAAAGCGCTCGAGGAATTCATCAGGAAGATACCTGATGAAAGCCTGATGTTCCATGCAGAGAGAAACCATTTCTCGAAATGGCTGAAAGCAAGAACCGAGTTCTGGCTGGCACACAAACTCCGTCCCCGCAAAGTTTCAGATTTCCGATCGGTTGATGAGTTAAGACAGCACCTGTTAAGATCTCTCCGGAATTACCAGGAATACAGGCTGAAAGGTATCATTACTGAATTCAGCAAAGAATCATTCGATTTAAAGAATAGTTTTTCAAGAATAGGAACAGGTTCCCTTGGAGGTAAAGCAAGAGGACTTGGATTCATTAATATTCTTATTAACCACAATAAGATAAAGGAAAGGTTCGAAGGAGTCGAACTTAACGTCCCTTCAGCTGTCGTCATCGCAACAGATTATTTCGATGAATTTCTGATTGAAAATGAACTTGATGTCTTTGCTTTAAATTCAACAGATGATTCGGAGATTACAAAAAGATTTGTAGAAGCCGAAAAATTTCCCCCCGAACTTCAGCAGAAACTTCAGGAATTCCTTGAGGTTATGAAGGAACCGCTGGCGATACGATCGTCAAGCCTGCTTGAAGATTCGCAGTTCCAGCCTTTCGCAGGTGTTTACGAAACCTATATGATCCCGAATAACCATCCGGATCCTGCTATCCGGCTTGCCGAACTGCTGAACTGCATTAAATGTGTATATGCATCGACGTTCTACAAAAAGGCAAAGGATTATATGAAGGCAACCGATTACCGCCTGGAGGAAGAGAAGATGGCGGTAATTATTCAACGGCTTGTCGGGGCAAGGAGAGACGGGCGATTCTACCCGGATTTCGCCGGTGTAGCCAAATCATATAATTTTTATCCCGTCCCTCCGCAGAAATCCTCAGACGGTATTGCAATGGTTGCACTTGGACTGGGCAAGACTGTAGTAGACGGAGGAAATGTAGTAAGATTCTGTCCTAAATATCCGCGTCATATGATGCAGTTCTTTTCAACCAAAGAAACTCTGCGTAATGCACAGCAGGATTTTTATTCACTATTATACAGCGGGAGCGCCTCCCCTACCGAAAAATGGTCTCCCGATCAATTCATTAAAAAGTTTGACCTCTCTGTAGCTGAGGAAGACCAGACGCTTTATTTTGTAGGCTCAACCTACTCGCCTGAAAATGATGCTGTGTACGACGGCATTTCCCGTATCGGTAAAAGAGTAGTTACTTTTGCCCCGATACTTAAACACAAAGCCTTCCCTTTGCCGGAAATACTTGATCTTATTCTCGATATCGGAACATGGGGAATGGGTG